>CAZEHU010000042.1:0-10676 GCA_964511605.1 uncultured Myxococcales bacterium | reverse complement strand
CGTCCGCCCCGGGGGACTCCATCGCCGTGAAGCTACCGCCCGGGTGGCGCTCGAGGACCGTCGCCCCATCCCCCCCCATGAACAGGGAGCCCCCCTCGAAGCCGTGAACCCACCAGAGCTTGGGGCCCACGCTGCCGGCGTCGACGCCGGGCGCCACCTCCTCGAAGGCCTCCCCGTCGTAGTGGACGATGAGCGGCCCGCCGTGCTCCTCGTGGGGCCCGCCGACCGTCCACACGTCGCCGGCGCTGGAGCCCCACACCCCCAGCAGCGCCCCGGGCAGCTCCAGCTCATCACCAGCGTCCGACCCGAGCACATCGCGGATCACCTGGTCGTCGAGGGGATCGCTGCACGCACCCACTCCCAAGAGGCAGGTGCAGAGGAGGGCGCGGAGCGCCGGCCCGAGGGCCCGGATCGGAGGCTCTGAGAGCACGGCCGGGAGCCTCGCCGACCGCGGCGCGCGATTCAAGCAGCTTCGACGCTACGGCCCCGCGCGGGCGCTACCTCGTCGAGGGCGGGGGGAGCAGGGCCCTGGCTCGCCTCGGCCGCCCGGGGGCCTTCGAGCTCCTCGGCGATGGCGAGGACGGGGCCGCCACGCTGCTCAAGCTCGGTCCGCGCGACGCGCGCGAGGAGGGCCATCGAGCGCCGCACCTCCCGTCGGAGCTCGGCGAGCTCCTGCCGAACGCGCTCGATGCTCCGGTGGAGGGGAGGCTCCGCGGGCTCCGTAGGCTCCGCGGGCTCTACGCTCCCGGCGGGCGGCGGGCGCGAGGCCGAAGGGACCTCGATAGGTACGGGCAGCAGGGACATGGGGCCTCCTTGGGCAGGCTTCGTCCCCGATGCTGCCCCCTGCGAGGTCCCGCCAGGTGGGACATGTCCCACCTTTCTCGGGAAAGACCCCATGCTGTGGATCCCCCGCGGGCCAGGCGACCATGGGTGGCCTCGCGGGGCTCCCGATCCGCCCCTTGCGCTCCTCTCAGGCTCGCCGGCTGAGGATCCAGGCGCGCTCCAGCTCGATGACCATCTCCCGCAGCGGCTCGTCCGGCTCGAGGCTGTCGGTGCCGTAGCTGTCCGGGAAGAAGAGGCCGCAGTGGAGCCTGCCGTCGTCGGCCGACACGTCGATGCGGCGGAACTCGACGGCCTCGTTGACGATGATCGTCCTGCCTTCGGTCTCCAGCGAAGCGATGAGCTGGATGCTCTCCTCGGGCTCGGGCATCTCCTGGCCGCTGGGCATCGAGATCCTCGCGCCGCTAAAGCTGAGGTCGAGGAGCTCCACGGGCAGGGGTCGATGCGCGTCTCGCTGGATCGAGGCCTCGATGAACTGCGAGGACATCACCGGCACTCGAAAGGCGTGGCGCACCTCGAGGGTCGCGATGGACTCCGGGGCGGCAATGCTGAACAGGGGGCGGCCGCTCATATCGTCCATCGTCGAGGCGCGGCACCAGGTCACGAAGACGAAGGCGCGCCCGTCGAGGTTGTACGTGACGCAGCAAGTGGCGAGGGTCGTGACGCTGGAGCTCGTGCCCTCGTGGCCCCGGAGCACCACGATCCCCTCGTCCAGGGTGTGGAAGCGGCAGCGGATCACCTGGGCGGTGTCGGGGGCGACCAGGGCGGCCTCGACGTGCTGGCTGCACGCGGCGATGAGGGACTCGTGGATCGCCTGCCGGCCGAGGCGGATCTCTCCGCCCTTGGTCCTGGTGGTCGCCGGCGACGCCACCGGCTGCGGGGCCTCGGGTTTGCTGGTTTCACGCCGCCAGAACGCCATCCCGAACCTCCCCTCCTCGAGAGCCCGGCAGATCAACGCCCCACCGCTCCGGCGCAGCTCGGCAGGCCGAGCTCCCCTTCGGGCTGAACACCCTGTTCACCGTGAACGCGTGTCCCAGGCGTAGACCTTTATGTTGAGTACCCTCGACGGTGTCCGATCGGCGGGTCCCCTGTCAAGACGCTACTCACCCGCCTCGATGACCTCCTCGCTCAATCCGCCGCAGTGAAGCCAGCCCGGCAGGCAGGTGTCGACGAGGCAGCCCGCACACTTGGTGGAGGAAGGCACGATGCAGCTCGCCATGCAGTGATCGTAGAGGCATTGGACCGCCCCGGTGGAGCAGGCTGCGCAGTCCGGGCTCAGTCCCTGGTCCTCGATGCACGCCTGGTAGCAGGGCAGGCCGAGCTCGAGGCAGCCCACCCAGCACTTCTCGATGGGATGGAAGGGGTCGCCCCACTCCTGGAGGAGGAGGAGGTCCTCGGCGTTGACGCAGGCGGTGCCCGCGGGCTCGGCGTCGACCTCCCCGGCGCCGGTCCCATCGACGATGGCGTCCATCGGCGCGGCGGCATCGGTCGCCATGCCGTCCTTCTCGCTCTCGCCGTCGCTGTCGGAGGCGGCGGCGGCTCCATCCGGGTCTCCGTCGATGGGGTCCGCGGCATCCACTTCGTCCTCGCTTTCCCCGCTCGCGGCGACGACGTCCTCGGAGGCTCCGCGCTCGGGGTCCTGCCCCTCGGACGATCCCTCGCCGGCCCCGTCTCCGACAGGCTCGACCGCGGGGTCGCCGTCGGGTTCGGAGGCCGCGACGGGCTCCTCCTTCGCGTCCCCCTCACAAGCGCCGGACAGCAAGGCGAGCAGCGCGACGAGCCCCGACCCCAGCAGGACGCTCGTGGCGTAGAGCCTCCTGGGCCGGGTGCGGATCAGAGCACCTCGACGTCGATCGCCATGCCGCCGGTGAAGGGGATGGCGTAGGGATCGATGTCGGGGTCGGTCTCCTTGCCCCCCTCGGAGCGGGCCGCGAGCTTCAGGGTGTAGGTCCCGGGTCCGGGGGGCGTCCACTCGTAGCGCCAGAGGGTCCAGACGTCCGCTTTGCCGCCGTAGGTGATCTCGGTGTCCTCCCAGGTCTCGCCGCCATCGGTGGTGACGCCGACCCACTCGACGGGGTCGGTGCCGGCGAAGGCCTTGCCGAGGAGGCGAACGGTCTTGCAGTCTTCCAGGATCGCCAGGTGGCTCGGCCAGATGGTGAGCGCCTGGATGTGGTAGTCGGTCTTCCAGATCTTGGCGTAGGCCGGGGTCGGATCGGAGCTCTTCACGAAGTCGATCGAGACGAGCTGCTTCATGTTCTTCCAGCCGAAGCGGGCGGGAACGAGCATGCGAGCCGGGAAGCCGTGCTCGAGGGGGAGGGGCTGCCCGTTCATCTCCCAGACGACCCAGATCGGCTTGTGCAGGTCGGCGACCGGGAGGCCGACGCTGTAGGTATCGGCGCCGGTGAACGCGATGCCCTTCACATCGTCCGGGATCTGGACCTCGGCGGCCTCGAGCAGATCCCGGAGGGGGCGCCCGCTCCAGATCGCGTTGTTCATGCGCATCTCGGTCGGCCGCGACTCGATGCATTGGAGCGTGTGGACCTTCTTCTGGAGCTCGAGGCCCTCGAGGAAGGCCATGTCCAAGGCGGCCGCCTCCTCGCCGTGGATGCGGATCGAGAGCGTCCAGGTCTCGAGGTCCACCTCCTTCGCGCCGAAGTAAGCGACGACGTAGAACTCCTCGTTCGTCGAGATCGGGGCGATCTCCTCGAGGATCTCGCCCGCGCCGTCGAGGGGGTCGCAGGCCACCTCCGCCGGCTTCGGTTCGGGCTCCGCTAGCACGTCCGCCGGCAGCTCGGCGGCGATGTCGGGCTCGGGCGTCGGCTCCGGCTCGCTATCCGCTACGGCGACCGGCTCCGGCTCCGGCTCGAAGGAGGGCCCACCGCTATCCCCACCACCCACCCCGGGATCGACGAGGTCGGCGCTGCCGCCCCCGGCCTCCCCATAGCAGGCCTGAGCCAGCGCGGCGGCGAAGCCGGCACCGAGGCCAGCCCCCGTGATGCGGATGAACTCGCGCCGCCCGACCGGGCGCACACGCAGCTCCTGGATGCGGAAGTCGGCCTCCGCCTCGTCTCGGGTCCTCCGGGTCACGCCTCACACTCTGCCAGATCAGCGGCGGCGAGCCCATCCTCGGGGGCGGCTGATCGATGTCCGAGGCGCGCCGGGCGCGCCCCTCGTTCACGCAGCGACGTCCTGGCCGCCCTCCGCCTCGGCGAGCTCCTCGAGCAGGCGCTCGCCGGTGCTGGTGATGCGATCGAGGAGGTAGCGCGCGCGGGGCTCGGCGCGCTCGAGGTGGCGCTCCACGAGCTCGCGTCGCTCGGGGAAGCGCTGGGCCTGGTCCCAGAGGATCTCGGCGATCGCCTCGTCGGCGAGGAGCTGGGTCAGGCGCTCCGCATGCAGCATGGCGCGGGAGAAGTCGCGCTTCGGATCCCAGGCCCGGATGGTGGGCAGCCACTCGCCGAGGGGGCGGCTGGCCACCGCGCGGAGCTTGGTGGCCGCCGTCCGCAGCACGAGGCTCTGCTGGGCCGAGAGGCTCACGACGTGGAGGCGGTGGAGCTGCCGCTCGAGGGGGTCGCGGGCTCGGACGGCCTGGAGGCGGTGCTCGGCGACGCGCCTCAGGAACTCCTGGGGGCGCCGGAGGATCCCCGTGAGCGTATCCTTCATCACCATCAGGGATTGGATCTGGCTGGTGCCCTCGTAGATCGGCATGACCAACGCATCCCGGAGGAGCTTGCCGGCGCCGTACTCGCGGACGTAGCCGACCCCACCGAGGATCTGGATCGCCTTGCGGCTGATCTCCACCGACTTCTCGCTGGCCAGGAACTTCGCCATGGGTGTCAGGCGCCGGGAGATGCGGGCGTGCTCCTTGTGCTCGCGCTCCCAGGCGGGATCGACCGGCTCGCCGCTCCTCTCGGCGGCGATGCGCAGCAGCTCGAGCTTTCGGCCCACCTCCTCGTGCCAGGCGGCGGTCATCGTGAGGGCGCGGATGCCGCGGATGTCGCCGTCCATCTCGTCGAGCATATCGGCGATCATCTCGTGGCGATCGATGGTCTTGCCCATGCTCCGGCGCTCCGCGGCGTAGTCGCGGGCGAGGCGGTGGGCCGCCTCGGCGATGCCAAGGGACTCGATGGCGACGCCCACCCGGGCGTTGTTCATGAGCAGGAGCATGCCGCGGAAGCCCTCCCCGCGGCGGCCGAGGAGCTCGGCCGGGGCGTCGTGGAAGGTGAGCGAGCAGGTGGCGGAGCCGTGGTGGCCGAGCTTGTCCTCGAGGCGATCCACCGTGACGTGGTGGACCTTGTCGCCCGCCTCGTCGAGGCTCCAGGCCGGGACCATGAAGAGGCTCAGGCCGGCGAGGCCGGCGAAGGGATCGTCGCCGGCGGCCTCCTCGGTCCTCGCGATGACCACGTGGTAGCGGCCGTGCCCCGAGGTGATGAAGACCTTCTGCCCGGCGACCCGCCACCGGCCCTCCTCGTCCTGCCAGCCGCGGCACCTCAGCGAGGCCATGTCGCTGCCGGCGTCCGGCTCCGTGATGTCCATCGAGCCCCAGGTCTCGCCGGAGATGATCTCGGCGATGGCCTCCGGGAAGCGGGTCTTCGAGATGATGCCGCGCTCGGCGTCGAACTCTGTGGAGCCCTCGTAGATCGAGTAGACCAGGAGCGCCATGGCGATGCCGCCGTGGAAGCTGAAGTGGGCCGTGGTGCTCACGTCGGCGCGGGCCATCATCTCGGCGACCATGAAGTAGACGAGGAGCGGGCAGTTCAGGCCACCGAGCTCTCGCGGCACGGTCATGCCGTGCAGGCCCAGGTCCTCGATCTGCCGGCAGATGGCCTCGAGGCGCGGGGGGAAGATGGCCTGTCCGTCTTCGAAGAGCACCCCCTGCCCGTCGATCTCGAGGGCGTGAGGCGCCACCTCTTCGGCGACGAAAGCGCCGACCATCGAGAGGATGTCCGCCCAGGTCTCGCGTGCCTCCGCGGCGTCCCTGTAGCCATCCGGGCCGCTGTAGCCGCGCTCGGTGAGCTCGAACATGCGATCCCAGTCGAAGGCGCGCTCGAGGTAGAAGCGGAGGTCCGGGTGATCGTCCCAGAAGCTGGCCATCACTCACACGCTCCTTCAGGGGGATCGGCGAGGGTCTGCCAGGCGAGCACCCACCCAGCGCCGGTCTGGCTGAAGCCGTAGTAGCGGGCCAGCCAGTAGGGCTCGATCACGTCGAGGCCGGGGGACTGCTGGGCCCCATCGGCGCCGAAGCCGCGGCCGATGCGGGGGGAGCCGCCCTCCCACATGTAGCCCTCGTAGGGGCGGAGGTCGGCGGGCAGGCCGGCGGAGGCCCAGGCCTCCGTGCAGAGGCCGTCCTCCATGGTGCACTCGGCCGGGCGGCCGTCGCAGGCGTAGCTGATGGTGGCCCCTGGAAGCTCGATGCCGAAGAGGTCGGTGCCGGCCTCGCAGGCGGCGCGCTGATCTTCGCTCGGGCAGACGGGCTCGATGTCCTCGGGGAGGGCGTCGAGGACCTCCTGGCGCTCGAGGTTGTAGCTCCGTCGGGGATCGGCGACGGGGCCGCCCGAGGAGAGCGTATTGGCGCCGAGGATGCCGAGATCCCCGACCAGCTCCTCGAGGGCCTGCTGGCGTCCCGAGGCCATCTCGGCAGGGATCGTCGCGGCGTACATGCCGTCGAACTCGAGGTTGCGGACGTCGTGCATCACCTTCTGCCAGAGCTCCACCTCCACCACCTGCTGGAGCTGGCTCTTGAGCTCGCCGTCGGCGAGCAGGGTCAGCAGGTTCCAGACCGGCACGAAGAGGATGTGATCCGCGTAGAACTTCCGGCACCAGCGCGGGAGGATGAAGGCGCCGGTCACGTAGGCCACCTCGAGGGCGCGGAGCTCTCCGAGGAGCTCGTCGGTCACGAAGCTGCGGTATTGCTCGTCGCCGGTCAGGTAGTACGCGAGGACCCCCAGCCACGTGAGCGTGAGGGCGTGGGGCCCGCTGATGCTGACAGCGTAGTAGTGGTCGATACCCTCGGTCTGGGCGACGTCCTCGGCCTCGTAGTCGAGGTAGAGCTGGAAGGCGCCCTCGAAGAGGCTCTCGTCGGTGACGGCATCGATGATGCGATCGGCCTCGAGCTCGAGGGTGTCCGGGCAGCTCCGGTCGAAGTCCGCGTGGTTCTTCGAGTTGAGCTGCGCGTGGTAGTAGATGACGATGCGCTCGAGGGACTGGAAGTCGATGTCCCCCTCGTCGAGCTGGGCCGAGGGGCCGCTGAGCAGGGCCACGAGGGAGTCGAGGGCGTCGGGGTTCTCCTGGAGGTTGATGATCTCCATGCGCTTCAGACGCTTGAGGTAGCAGGTGATGTGGTGGACCACCCGCTCCTGCAGGTCCTCGGGCATCAGGTGGTAGGCCATCGCGAAGGCGGTGAAGGGACCGGAGTACTGGTCGATGGAGGGCTTGCCGTGCCACATGGGCGTGCCCTCCCAGACCGTGCCCTCCTCGTCGACGTAGCCATCCTGGTAGATGCTCGGCAGGTCCTGGAAGTCCACGAGGTCCGAGTCGACGACGTGATCGCGGAGGCCCTTGGCCGGCTCACCGTGCTTGAGGATGTGCTGATCGGATTGGGGGCCGCCCGCCTCGAGCTGGAGCCAGTGATGGCGGGAGAGGTAGCCGGGGACTCCGGTGACGTCGAACTGAGCGAGGGCCTTGCGGACCTTGGTGAGCATGCGCTCCTCGTCCGCCGCGGTGCCGGTCACGAGGTAGCGGAGGATGTAGGCGTGCAGGCCCGTGCCGGTCCAGATGGCGGAGTCGCCGATGGCATCCCAGCCGCTGAAGCCCCACTCGCCCTCGGGCGTGCCGGGCGGCGTCGGTCCGGCCAGGTTGCGATTGGCCGTCTGACCGTCGGGCTGGTGGTACAGATCGTACCAGCGCTCGAAGAGGAAGGTCCGCTCGACCACGGAGCCGCTGCCGGGCTCCTCGTAGCCATCGCCGGTGGCCGCCTCGCTCGAGCTCCAGACGCTGCATCGCTGGAGCTTCCCGCCCTTGCAGCGCTCCTCGAGGTAGATGGGGCAGGACTCGCGCCCCGTCGCCGCGGCCGGATCCGGCGGCGGCTGGCCGAGGGGCACCTGCACCTCGAAGGTCCATGTGGGCCCCTCGGGCTCCTGGACCTCCTCGGTGTCCGCGCTTTGGGCGTCGTCCGCGTCCGCGACCGCGGTCTCCTCGACTGCGGTCTCTACGACCTCGGGCTCCGCGCCGCCCGAGACGTCGGCCCCCGAGCTGTCATCCTCCCCTCCGCCGCCCTCCGTTCCTCCGCACGCGACGACCGTTGTCGCCCCCACGAGGAGGCCGGCCAGGAGCGCCGAGAGCAGCCCCCTCCCGAGCCCCATCTCCCTATCTCTGAGCTTCGATGTCTGCATGGTGCGCACTCTCGTCGGGGGCGCTCCATGCGTCAACGATGGGTCAGGGGTCGAGCCGGCCTGTCAGGGTTCGAGGAGCGCGAGCAGGAAGTCGCGGAAGGCTCGGAGCTGAGCGGCGAAGGCCTCGTGGTGAACGCGCAGTGCGTCGACAGCGGGCCGCATTCGCTCCGGATCGAAGCGGATCGCGTAGGCGTGACGGAGGAAATGCCGGAAGCGAAGGAGCTCTCGAGCCGGCTCTCGGCGGTCCTCCGGCACTAGCGGTGGACGCAGCGTGGGCAGGGGACGGGCCGCGTGGCGGAGGAGATCGGCGTGCCATGTGGGCCCCGCGTGGCTCGACGTGCCGAAGAGCCTCGCGCTGCGCTCGAAAGCCTCTTCGAGAGCGTTGTAGTAGTGGGCGACGTGGATAGCCACGTACGCGAGCGTCTGCGGTGCCTCTGGCAGGGACCCTTGGGTGCCCACCGCGCCACGCACGGTCGTCGCGATCTCGTCGAGGGCCGAGGCGATCCGCGTGATGTCCTCGGCCAGCTCGGCGACGGCGCCTGGCTCAGGGGTGGGTGGGGCCATGCAGTACCAGGCCTTGCGAGTGGATCTTCGACAGCAGCGCGGGCGAGGCGTCCTCGAGCCGCACCAGGTCGACGGCGCCTGGCGCGACCTCGAGGAGTGCGGCGAGCGCCGGCACTGCGTCCGTCGCAGGCAAGCCGCCTACAGCAAGGTCGAGGTCCGAGCGAGCGTCGGCCCGCCCTCGTGCGACCGAGCCGAAGAGCACGACCCTCTCGGCCCCAAAGCGCTCCGCGAGGAGGCGCGCGGCGGCGCGCGCCTGGAGCAGGAGCTCCTCCTGGCGGTGGGCGGCCTCCCTCCTGTGCGCCTCTGCGCGGAGGGCCAGATGGCGACGAGCGCCCTCCAGGTATCGGCTCCACGAGGGTTCCATGCCGCCCAGCATAGCGCTCGAGAGGGGGCGGTGCCACGGACTCGATGCGCGATCACTCCGAGAAGAGCGGCACCTCATCGGCCGAGTCGGCCGGGAGCTCCTCCGCTTCGGGCGCAGGCTTGCGGACGATCGCCCAGCCCTGGAGGCCGTCGAGGTGGACCCGCAGCGGGCCCTCGAGGCGGACGTGGCGGACGGTGGCCGTCTCCGCGTGGGCGGGCTGGGCGTCGAGCCAGGCGCGATCGAGCTCACCGCGCCACCTCGGATCGACGGTCAGGTAGCCGATGCGCTGGGCGGTGATGTTCTGAAAGAAGTGGGTGCCCTGGGAGGGCTCGACGCCGCCCTCCCCGAGGGGGACCTCCGCGATGACCCGCGCGCCGGCGATGTCGGCCCACTCCACGGGGACGCCGAGGCTGGTATCGCTGGTGCCCCAGCGTCCTGGCCCCACCAGGAGGAAGGGACGCTCCTCGGCCTGCAGCGACGCCGTCAGGCTGCGCACCTCCCGCACCACACCGGGCGTCTCCGTGCCGTCGAGGTCCTGGCGCGTGACGTAGACGATGTCCTCGATGCCGTGGACCTGGCCGTGGCCCAGGGAGCGCTCGGTGCGACAGAGCACCTCCTCGGGGTCGACTGTCTCGGGATCCAGAGCGGCGCTGGTCTGCTCGGGCGTAGCGAGGGGCCGGACCTGGAGCACGTAGAGCCGCGACTCCCGCGGCGGGCGCCGGCGGGCGGCGCCGACGTGGAGATCCTTGTGATCGAGGGCGAACTCGAACTCCACCTCGCAGCCGAAGCCCTCGCGCAGCAGGCGCAGGAGCTCGGAGAGCGCGGGCGCGACCGGGAGCGCGTTCCACTTCAGGAGGTTGTGGAAGGTGACCACCTTCGGCCCGGAGGCGGTGGGCACCTCCCGCAGGCGGTCGTCCTGGGGGTCGTAGGTGCTCGCCACCAGGGGCAGGGTCCCATCCTCCGCGGCGGCCTCGAGCTCCTCGCAGACCAGCGAGCCCTCGGTGCCCCGCCGGGGATCGAAGCGGGGATTGCCGAGATCGAGCGCCCAGAATCGGCGCTGGGAGCCCCGCAGGAACGCGCGGGCCGTGGCGTACTGCGGGAGCACGGCCGGGCATGCCGGGGAGAAGCGGTGGGCCCTCCCGCCGCCCACCACCGTATGCCCCAGCCCGAGGGCGACGGACGCCACCCCCTCATCGGAGCGCTGGGTGCCGACCGGGTAGTAGTTGTACGAGGCCGCGACGCCGGACAGGAGCGGATAGAAGCGATCGCCGTGGTAGGCGCCCACCACCTGCTGGATGAGGACCGCCATGCGCTCGTCCTCGTGCACGTGGGGGGTCCCGGCGATGTAGGTGCGCGCGTCCCGCGACCAGACCGAAGCCCAGACCGCCTTGATCGCCTCCGCCACCTCCCGGAAGCGCACGTCCGGCGGGCCGGAGGCCGCCAGCATGTAGGTGGCGTAGACGCCCGCGAAGGGCTGGAAGCGCGAGTCCTCCAGCAAGCTCGAGGAGCGAACCGCCAGG
>CAZEHU010000041.1:0-10922 GCA_964511605.1 uncultured Myxococcales bacterium | reverse complement strand
TGAGCGGGAGCGGCCCGGAGGCCGGCCCGGGCTGGCGGGAGGCGGTGGAGGCCCTCCCGAACCAGGACAGCTTCCGGGGCCTCCGCGATCCTGTGGACGGCGGCTTCTTCCGCTACTGCCGCGGCCCTGGCTGGTACCACCCCCACTTCGAGCGGCGGCGGGACGACAACCTGGCCTGGGCCCTCCTGCTCGAGCGCACGGGGAGGGGCAAGGAGGCGGCGCGGACCCTCTCTTATGTGCGGGAGGTCTTCGGGGAACAGGGCGCTGTCCAGCGCGCTAACCCTTTCTACTACCGCCTGCGGGCCAAGGAGCGAGTGGGCGTGGAGCCTCCGCTCGTGGTCGGCCGCTCGGGGCCCCGGGTGGCGGCCCTCGAGGCCCGGCTGGATCTGGAGGGAGCTTGCGCAGACCTGGTCGAGCGAGCAGATCCGGGCTGGCCGCGCGCGGGCGCCCGTGAGGCTACGGTCGACGAGGTGGGCGACGTGCTCGTGGCGCTGGCAGGGTGCGGCGAGAGGGGAGGGGGAGGGGAGCGCGCCCTCGCCCTCGCCGCGCTCGTCGAGGCTCGCTGGACCACCGGGCCCCTGCCGCCGCCGGGGCAGGCGCCGGAGCGGCTCCACCGGCTCGTGGCGGGGCTCTGCTCGGCGGACCCCGAGCGCTGCGGGACCTGGCTCGGTGCCCTCGAGGACCTCCCGCTCGACCTCGATCACCCACCGCCGCTCGAGGCCCTGGCGAAGGCGTCGGGAGCGAGGTAGCTTCCGCTCTCCAGCCCCCTGACCTCCACGGAGGATCCATGTCCGATCTGAAGCCGCCCCCCAAGGCCTACAGCGAGTTCATCGAGCGCTACCCGGAGCTGGGATCTGCCTGGCAGAGCGTCCGCAGCGCAGGCGCCTCCGGACCCCTCGACACCAAGGGCCAGCGCCTCATCAAGCTGGGCATCGCCCTCGGCGCCATGTCCCGCGGCTCCGTCACCTCTGCGACCCGCAAGGCCAGAGCTGCCGGCGCCTCGGCAGCGGAGATCCGCCAGGTGGTGGCGCTCGGCGCAGGCTCCCTGAGCCTGCCGGCCTGCGTGGCCGTCTCCGGCTGGGTCGAGTCCGTGCTCGAGGGCTGATGCCCGTGCGGGCCCGAGAGACCAGCCTCGTGTTGACCCTGATGGCCCCGGATCGCCCGGGCCTGGTGGAGGCCGTGAGCGAGATCATCGCCCTCCACGACGCCAACTGGGAGGCCAGCCATATGGCCCACCTGGCGGGCCAGTTCGCCGGCATCCTGCGCATCACGGCGGCCGAGGAGGGCGCCGCGGCCCTCGCGGCCTCCCTGCGCGAGCTGCCCTCACGGGTGGAGGGGCTCAGCCTGCAGCTCGCCATGGACGAGGGCGACGACCCCCACGCCTTCGATGCTCTCGGCGCCGTGTGGGAGCTGGAGGTGCTCGGCCAGGATCACCCTGGCATCGTGCGGGCCCTCTCCCACGCCCTCGCCGAAGCCGGCGCCAACGTCGAGGAGCTCGAGACCCACTGCGCCCCCGCCCCGGTCTCCGGCGAACGCCTCTTTCAAGCCCGCGCCCGCGTCCGCCCTCCCGCCCACCTCACGATGGCCGAGCTCCAGGCCACCCTCGAGCCGCTGGCCGCGGACCTGATGGTCGATCTGGACGTGCACGAGCCGAAGGAGCCCTGACCGAGGAGGTCTGGAGCTCGGACCGGATCGCCCGAGCCTCTCGCCTACTTGTAGCCGAACAGGCCCTCGTGGAAGTCGCCGGTCTCGATCCACTTGTCGATGACACGGTCGAGCACGGCGCTGTCGATGCGTTCGAGCTCCCAGCGGCGGGCGTTGCCCTCGACGGACTGGATCACCTGGCCCTTGACGAAGTCCGGGATCTTCTCGAGGCGGGCCATCGCCTCCGGGGCCCACTCGAGGCCCTGGCCCTCGCGCTCCTGGATGGCGTCGGAGACCTCGCCCCACATCTCGTACTTCACGTCCATGATCTCGGGCGTGATGGTGGTCCCGAGGTCCCGCTTGACCGCGGTCCACTCCACGCGCCAGCGGGTCATCTCCCGGCAGAAGTCGGGCACGTCGAGCAGGCGGGCCTCCGCCTCCGGCGTCCACTCGAATTGGTGCTCCGCCGTGATGTCGGCGAGGGGATGTCCGTAGCCGAGCTGCTTGCCCAGCTTGGCCATGAAGGACTCGTTGATCTGGAGCATACGCTTGTCGCGCGCGCGCTCCTCGGTCACGCCGCGGGCGAGCTGCTCGGCGCGCTCGGCGCCGAACTTGCCGGCGGCCTGAACGCGCTCGACCGCGCTGTCCTTGACCTCCTCGGCCCCGGGGGTCCACACCGGGGTCATGGGCTCGGCGGCCTCGGCGGTCGTGCCCTCGGTGGCCTCCGCGGCAGCCTTCTTCGCCGCCGGCTGGCGGGCGCGTGCGGCGGCGGTGGCTTTCGCCGCCGCCTGCACCTTCTGCTTGGACGGGCCGCCCTGATCGTAGCTGCCCAACATCTCCGCCATCATCCGCCGGCCCTCGGCGATGCCCTGCTCGCAGAGCTCCAGGTTCACCCGGTCGAGGCCCTTGTCGGCGGCGAACTCCTCGACCTTCTCGCGGGTCATGTCCCGCATGAAGCCGATGGGCACGCGCGCCACGCGCTTCCACGCGGCGTCGGTCCAGGGCAGGGGAGACTCCTCGTGCTCGACGTAGATCTCGTCGTCGGGCTTCTCGGCGGCCTCCACCACGATGTCGACCCGCTCGCCCTTGTCGGACAGGTACGAGGTGTCCGCCATCTCCTGCTGGACCATGTCGACCGCGAACTCCTTGGTGAGGAGCTCGAGCCCGCGCACACGCGCCGTCTTCTCCATGCGCGCCTTGGCGCGCCGCCGCTCGTAGCCGCTCGGCACCCGGCGCAGGACCTCCTTGGCCCCCTCGGTCCACGTCAGGCGCTTGCCGTCGAAGGTCTGCTCCTCGGAGAGCACGCCCTTGTCGAGGTCGCCGAGCCGGGTCAGGGTCTCGCGGTCGATGAGCTCGAAGCGCGCGCCCTCGGTCTTGCAGACCGGGCAAGCCACCGGCCGGTAGTCCCGCGCCGCATAGCCGCAGTCGGGGCAGAGGAAGGTCTTCCCGTCGTGCTCGAGGTCGGCCTTGGCGGCCACCTCGGCGATGTAGCCCATCGCCTGGGCAGCGCCGGGCGGCAGGAGGTCGCCCATCGCGCTGTTGATGACGCTCGGCGTGATGACCGAGTGCCCCCGCTCCATCGCCCAGCGAATGACGGCGGTGGTGGCTACGCCCTTCACGAAGCTCGGCACGCGCTCCATCTTCTGGAGCGCGGTCTCGGTCCACTCGATGGCGGCCTCCGCCTGCACGTCCACCGGGGGCACGAAGGTCGAGGAGCTGAGCAGCACATCGCAGGGCAGCGAGCGGAGGAGGTTCTCGCTGGTGGCGCCCACGTCCATGCCTTCCTCGGAGTGCACCCCGATCCGGCCCATGACCACCAGCCACGGCGAGGTCTTCTGCACGTGGCGGAGGATCTTCGAGAAGGCCTTTCCGTCGAGGAGCGTGATGCGCACCTCCATGTCCTCGGCGCGGGCCACCTGGAGGGCCACCTCGAGGTGTGCCTGGTAGATCTTGGCCAGGCCCGTATCGATGATCTCCTCGTGCAGCTTCTCCTGGTCGGCGAACTTGAAGACCCGGCTCGCCTCTTCGGTCAGCACGTTCACGATGCCGTTGAAGAGCGTGTAGTGGAGGTAGGGGTCGTAGACCGCCACGCACTCCACCTGCTTGTCGAAGCGGCGCGCGAGCTCGAGGGCCTGCTCGAGGCCCCCATAGGCCTCCCTGGAGCCGTCGATGCAGACCAAGATCGTATCGGAGCCGCCTCGCCAGTCCGTGGCTGCCGCGCTAGCTCCTGTGTCCTTGACGATGAGGGTGTCCACGTGGGCCTGCCGCAGCACGCGCTCGGTCAGGGCGCCGAGGCCCGCGTCGTCTGGATCCGTCGAGCGGTGGGCGGGCAGGATGGCGAGATCGTAGGCACCCTCCACGCCCAGCTCGCCGCTCAGGGCCTCGAGGGCTGCGCCGGACAGGACGCGCGTCTCGAGCGCCAGCTCGCTGGCGTCCACCACGTCCTCCGCGACGGAGCCGGGAGAGGCGGCATCCAGCAGGCTGGTTGCCCCCCCGGGGAGCAGCGCCGCGAGGCGCTCGCGGCGGAGCCGCTCGGCATGTCCCTGCTCGGTCTTCAGCCCCACCACCCTCGCGTCGAAGGTCTCGGCGAGGGCGCGGGCGATAGCGAGCGCCTTGTCGCGCTGCTTGGAAGGGTCCACGAGGGTGGCGATCGAGCGGTACATCTTCGGCTCCTCCTCCGCGCTCCGGTGAGGGAGGCGCGCACGAACCTGGCGAGCCTCCGCGCGGGGGGGCCGATCCCTACACCAGCGATTTCGCTCGAACCAGCGCTATCCCGCGCGGCCCCCGGGGGGCCCCCCGTCCTCACAGCCTCCACCAGCGGGGGTCGACGTCCGAGGTCCAAGCAGGCGCGCCATGCGCGAGGTCCCTCAGGCGGGCCATCGCCTCGCCCTCGGGCAGACTCTTGGCTGCACGCAGGGCGGCGTGATCGCTCAGAGCGACTTCAGGTACGCCATCACGTCGCTCATGCCCTTCTCGTTCAGCGTGAACGGAGGCATGACCGGGGCGCCGGCATCCTTGCCGGGGTCGTAGCCCTCGGCGAACTTTGCCGAGGGCTTGATGAGGGACTCGATGAAGTAGGCGTCGTCGAAGGTCGCGTCGGTGCCATCGGAGAGCTTGGTGGGCTGGCCGAAGCGGCCCATCAGGGTCGGCGCCATCTTCTTGGAGCCATCCGTGGAGTGGCACGCGCTGCACGCCGCCACCTTCTCGAAGAGGTGGCGGCCGCTCTCGGCGCCGCTGAGGTCGCTGGTATCCACCGGCAGGGGCACGTTGGCGCCGAGCAGGCTCGGGTCGGAGTCGATGAGCTCGATCGCCTGGTCCACGGGGATCTGGTAGACGCCCCGATCCGGATCGATGGCGCCATAGCTCTGGAGGCTGGCCATCGCGGCGGAGCGGGCCTCGACGCGCTTCATGGGCTCAGGCGGCCCTTCGTCGCCGCCGCGGGCGATCATCGCGAGGAGCACGACCACGATGAGGCCCATAGCGAAGACCAGCCCGCCGGAGCCCTTGGGCTCCTCGGCCAGCTCCTCCTTGGTGAGCTTCGGCTTCGATGCGAGGCCGGAGATGCCGACGACCACACCGACGAGGGCGAAGAAGAGGATCGAGACCGCGCTGACCACGATGGTCGCGTAGCCGATCGACGGGGTGTAGGCCTCGGGTGAGGTATCCTTGAGCACCTCGTAGACGTGCCAGTGCTGGCGGAGCGCGGAGCGTACGAAGCCCATCAGGGCCATCAGCCACGTGAACGAGACCGCCAGGAAGAAGAGGGTGTACTGGGAGCGCCGGGAGACCTTGCCCCACTGGATCGGGCCGACCTCCTTGGCCCCTCGGAGGAGCAGGATGTCGACCGGCATGACCACCGCGATGCAGACGATGACCGCCACCACCTGCCAGGGGCTCATGGCCACACGCTTGGTGGACTCGAGCCACATCTCGGGGATGTAGCCGCCGACGCCGATGACGATGACCACGGCGGCGGCCGCGCCGAACGCGAGGGCCTGGATGGCCGTCCCGGTCTTCGCCCAAGGCACGGTCACGATCTTGTTGCCGCGCCGGTAGAGCAGGAAGGACAGGAAGGTGGTCAGGATGAGGATGTTGACCGCGGTGTTCTTGGCGCTCATCACGCCCAAGAGGCTCAGCACCGGGTGGGTCGTGCCGCCCATCTCGTCGATCTCGGCCGAGGTGAGGATGAGGCTCTTGGGGGTGGCCCAGACCAGGATGCAGAGGGTCACGACCCCGAGCAGCCACTTGATCCAGCCCTTGTAGCGCTCGGCGCCCGGGATGCGATCCATGCCGAGCCAGAGGTAGTAGTTGGCAGCGAAGAAGAGCGCGCCGACGAGCACAGCCTGCATCACGAAGAGCCAGCTCAGCACCCCGCCCATCATGTAGATGCCGAGCTGCTGGTTGTAGCCGTAGATCTCGAAGCCGAGGTAGTAGCCGGCGAAGGGCAGGGGCAGCAGCGCGAGGATGGCGATGAAGTTGCCGATGTAGCCCATCTCGTCGTAGCGCGCCCGATCGGCATCCGAGCGCGCGGTCAGGAACTTGTACGCAGCGTACAGGCCCGCCACCGAGCCGCCCATGCAGAGGTTCGCGATGAGCCGGTGGATGTTGATGGGATGGAGCAGGTAGTTGAAGAAGGCCGCCGAGCGGTCGACCACCGCGCCGGTCTCGTCCACCCCGCCGGGCGCCATCATGAAGGTGGTCCACGCGTTGGCCACCAGCATCAGGGTGATGCCGAAGACGTTGAGCAGCAGACCCAGGCTGAGGTGGGCCCACTTGGAGCGGAACTTCCCCCAGCCGTAGTAGAAGAAGTAGAGGCTGAAGGACTCCCCGAAGAAGACGCACGCGTACAGGTACATCGTCGGCCCGAAGGCCTCGGCGAGGTAGTTGAAGAGCATGGGGTACAGGCCCATGCACACGAAGGTGAAGATCGCCCCGATGATCGACGTGATCGAGAAGGCGGTCGTCAGGAGCTTGGTGAACTCGTAGCTGATGTCGTCGTACTTCTTGGCCTTCTCCTCGTCGGTCGCGAGGTTGGCCATCAGCTTGATGATCACCACGAACATCGGCACCGCGAGCACGAACGCGGCGAAGAGCAGGTGGAGCTGGGCCAGCACCCAGATGACCACACGCGGGGTGAACCACCCGCCCTGCGAGCCATCGTTGCCCAGCAGCGGGCGGTACTGCGAGCCGCTGCCATAGGGGACAGAGCCCGAGGCCAGGGCGGCCGTCGTCCAGAACAGGCCCAGGCAGATCAGCGCAAAGACGCCGAGGCGCATCAGGCCTCGCTGATCGATGCGGAGCGCTTTCAAGGAGCTACCTCCTCCGGAGTCCGGCGCGCGCCAGGGCGAGGGCCGCGAGGAGCGCCACCACCGCGAAGAAGACCTTGAAGAAGCTCGGGCTCGAGTCCGCCGAGGCCAGGGCCCGTCCCTGCGTCCAGAACAGCGTCCCCGCCTTGACCGAGACCATCAACGCCAGGGCCAGCGTCAGCCAGCGAACCCCACGATCGATGAAGACCGGTAAGGCCAGGACCACCAGGGCCCCCACCGCGAAGAACGTCCAGAGCGGAGCGTGCCTCGAGTACCGGGCCACCTGCTCCGGGCTCAAGGTCCGGGCCTCCAGCCCTGCTCCCAAGAGGTAGATCACCCCGTACAGGAAGTAGGCCAGGGCCGCCTGCCGGCAGGGGTCGGTGCGAAGGCGCTCCAACGCTGTCCTCCCCACGAGTCTCGGAATCGCGCAGGATCACGGCACCTCCCAGCGCTCGGTGGCCGCACGATCGGGCGGCACCTGGCGGAGGGTGGCGCCGCGGGCGAGCTGCAGGGCGGCCACGTAGGCCGCGACGGCCCAGCGATCCCGCAAGCCGAGCTGGCTGCGGTAGCTGGCCATGTTGCGCGCGCCCGAGGTGATGACATCGTAGATCTGGCCGACGGCCATCTCCTTCACGCGCCCCTCGTGGAAGGTGGGCGGCGGCATGAAGCCGCGCTGGACCACCTGGCCCTTGCCGGTGCCGGCGTAGTCATGGCAGGGAACGCAGAAGATCTCGTAGCGCTCCTGGCCGCGCTCGAGGAGCGCGCGCTCGGGCTTGATCTCCACGCCCTTGTCGTCTTTGTCGGGAAGGCTCGCCGCCCACTCGCCCGCCTCGTCCTTGCCGCGCCAGAGGTGATCGTCCTCGTGGAGGGCGCCCCACGCGACGGTGCCCTCGGGCCAGTCGCGCATCGCGCGGCCGTCGGCGAAGAAGGGGTTCTCCTCCTGGCCCTCGAAGCGGTTCTGCTGGTCCATGTTCTGGACGATGTGCACCGGCGGCTTGGTGGACTTCGAGCCCCGGCAGCCGGCCAGTGCGCCCACGACGAGCACCAGTCCGAGGCCGACGAGACCCACACGATGGGAGAGCGCGACCATCTACACGCCTCCCTCGAGCTTCGGGTTGGGGTTCCGGATGCGCGCCAGGTAGGTGGTGCGCGGGTGGACGTTGATCTCGGCGAGGGCCGCGTAGTGGCGCGGGTTCTGGCGCTCCTTGGAGACCATCGTCTCGGCGTCGTTGACGTCCCCGAAGGTGATCGCCTTCGTCGGGCAGGTCTGCTGGCAGGCGGTGACGATCGAGCCGTCCGGCACCTTGCCCTCGGTCTCGCGCTTCGCTCGGATCTTCTCCGAGTTGATCCGCTGGACGCAGTAGGTGCACTTCTCCATGACGCCGCGGAAGCGCACGGTCACGTCGGGGTTCCGCTGCATCCACGGCAGGTCGCCGAGGTGGGCGTCCGCCCGCTTCACGTAGTTGAAGAAGTTGAAGCGCCGCACCTTGAAGGGGCAGTTGTTCGCGCAGTAGCGCGTGCCGATGCAGCGGTTGTAGGCCATATCGTTCAGGCCATCGGTGGAGTGCGTCGTCGCCGCCACGGGACAGACCTGCTCGCAGGGCGCGTTCTCGCACTGGGCGCAGGGCATCGGCTGGGTGAGGCCCTTGACCTCGTCGTCGTCGCCATCGAAGTAGCGATCGAGCCGCATCCAGTACATCTCGCGCCCGTTGGCGATCTCGTCGCGGCCGACGTTCGGGATGTTGTTCTCCGCCTGGCACGCGATCATGCAGGCGCTGCACCCGATGCAGGCATTGAGGTCGATGACCATGCCCCACTGATGCCCCTCGCGCCGGTTCGGCTCCTCCCAGAGGGAGTTGAGCTTGTCCGCCGGCATGATCTCGTCTTCGAGTGCGAAGCGCGGACTTGCGGTGAAGGTCTTCAGATCCCCGGTGCGCGCCACGGTCCGGCGCTTGCCGAGGACGTAGAGGTCCTTCTTGGTCTGGGCATTCGCCTGCGCGTAGCGACGGGCCGGCGAGCCCGGTCCGGCCGTGCGCAGCACCTCGATGCTGGCGCCGGGTGCGATCCACGCGGCGTCGGCGGTTCGCACCGGGCCGACGTCGAACCCCTGGCCGGCCGCGGTGCGGCCCGCGCGCCGACCCCAGCCCAAGGGCAGGATGACCGTGCCGTCGGCCACGCCGTGTCCCACGAAGACCGGGAGGGTCAGGTGGCCGCCGCCGCCGCGGACGACGAGCATGTCGCCATCGCTGACGCCGAGGCCCTCGGCGGTCGTGTGCGAGATCAGCGCCGCGTTGTCCCACGAGAGCTTCGTGATGGGATCGGGCAGCTCGATCATCCAGGGCAGGTTGGTGAAGCGGCCGTCACCGACCGTGGGGCTCAGCACGAACTGGAGCTCGATGCCCTCCGTCGCTCCGGCCTCCGGCCACGCCTCGGACACGTTGTCCGCGGAGAGGGTGGGCGTCGTCGCGGTCGCCTGCCCTGCGATCACTCCATCGTGCACCCAGCGGCGCCAGGCCTTGTCGAATGCTCCCTCGATGCGGTCCTTCGCTCCCTGCCAGGTGGCTCGGACGAGATCGTGGCCCTTGGCGTCGGCCTCGCCCGAGAGCCTCGCGATGAGCTCGATGGGGCTCAGCGCCCCCGCGAAGAGCGGCAGGATGATGGGCTGCTGGATCGACGCGATGCCGCTGGCGCTCTCGAGATCGCCCCAGGCCTCGAAGGCGTGCGCCATCGGCAGGTGCCACGAGGCGGCCGAGCCGGTCTCGTCCGGCCAGAGGCCGAGGTGCACGCTCACCGGTACCAGCTTCATCAGCTCGGCGAACTGGCCGAGCTCCGGGTGCCGGGGGCCGCTATAGGCCGGATTGGTATCGATGATGATGAGGCGGTTGACCTCGCCGCCGAGGATCGCATCGGACAGGGCTACGAGATCCGCCGCCGGCAGCTCGTTGTCGCCGGTCCAGCGGACGGGCTTGTCCTTCGCGCCGGTGTTGCCGAGGGCCGCATTCAGGAGGTGGGCCAGCGCGTGCACGTGGGCAGGCTGCCGCCCGCCGACGAGGACCGCGCCCGCGCCCTTGGCCGCCACGAGATCGTCAGCCACGGCGTCGAGCCAGGCGGCGCCTCGGTCGCCGCCCGGGTGGGTGGCAGCGGCCAGGGTCGGAGCGTCGATGCCCCGGCTCTTCAGGCGGCCGGCGAGGGCCGCGAGCAGGCCCGCCACCTCCGAGCCCTTGAGGCGAAGGCGGTGATCGGCCGCGGCGCCGGTGACCGAGAGGTTCGGCTCCGCCGCGTACAGGCGGTTCATGTCGGGGCCGGGAACGCGGCCGGCGGCGAAGCCCTGGGCGTTCCCGACCACAGCGCCCTCGGAGCCGAGGATGTCGGCGTCGAGGGCGACGATGACCTTTGCCTTGGCCAGATCGTAGGAGGCGACGTGGCCCTGGGCACCGGCGAGCCGGGCGCCGGCGCGCGAAGCATCGGAGCCGAGCGGATCGTGGCGGAAGACACGAGCGCCCTGGGCGCTCCGGCGCAGACCCTGCACCAGGCGCCGGCAGGTGGGGGAGGGCAGCGAGGAGGTGAGGATCGCCAGGCCCTCGCCTTCGGTCTCCTCGATGCGGGACGCGAGGCCGGCGAGGAGGGTGTTGGCCTCCTCCCAGGTGGTCTCCTTGCCGTCCGCGAGGGGGACCGGGCTGCGATCGCCGTCGTACATCGCGATGACGGAGGCCTGGGCCCACGCGCTGGCGGCACCGAGGCTGCCGGGATGCAGCGGGTTGCCCTCCACCTTGGTGGGGCGGCCGTCCTGGCTCTCCACCAGCACGCCCTGGACGGCGCCGCCATAGTGGAGCGCCGAGGCGAAGTAGACCGGCTGCCCGGGGATCAGGTCCTCGGGGCGCCTCGAGTAGGGGAGGATGTGCTCGACGGGCTTGCGCACGCAGCCCGCGAAGCTCGCGCCGACACCGAGGGCCCCAGCGGCCCCCATCGCTC
>CAZEHU010000040.1:0-10964 GCA_964511605.1 uncultured Myxococcales bacterium | reverse complement strand
CTTCCAGCTCTCGGTCACCGACATCCTGGGCCTCAAGAAGGCCGCGGTGAACGAGAAGGTCATCAAGTTCATGCTGGCCACGCCGCAGAAGTACGGCGCGAGGACCGGCCCCGCGAGGGATCCTGGTGCCGCCCCCGGCCCCGGTGCTGCCCCAGCTCCCGGCCCGGGCGCTCCGCCGCCGGCGGCGGAGACCGAGGAGGAGCGCCGCGCTCGTGAGGAGCGCATGCGGCAGGAGGCCCTGAGGCTGCTCGAGGAGAAGAAGAGGGCGGAGGAGGCCCAGCGCCGGGCCTACGCCGATGGTGTGCTGGCCCGCGGCCGCGCGCTCGCCGATCAGGGCAACTTCGTCGAGTCGAACGAGGCCTTCCAGCAGTTCATGGAGCAGGGCGGCTACGCCCCGGACTCCGACGAGGCCTACCTGGCCAAGTTCGGCATCGCCAACGCGCTGACCCGCGCCGGCCTCTTCCAGGCCGCGGCCCGCCAGCTCGTGGAGATCCTCCTCGCCGGCCCCGAAAAGCCCTTCTTCCAGACCGCCTTCGAGCAGCTCCGAGAGCTGCGCAAGAAGGTGAACTACGCGCCCCCGGATCTCGAGGAGCTGACCCGCTTCTTCACCGGGGAGTTCTCCGCGGGCTTCCAGTGCGAGTACAGCTACGTGCTCGGCGAGTTCTACTACGACTACAACAACTGGACGAAGGCCCTCCAGTACCTGAGCGAGGTCACGCCTACCTGCAAGGACTACGCGCGCGCGCAGTACCTCAAGGGCCTCGTAGAGGTGCGCAACCAGCTCTACAAGTCGGCCGTCGCCTCCTTCCAGAACGCCATCGTGGCGACCGAGGAGAACCAGTCGAACCAGGAGATCAGCGACCTCAGCTTCCTGGCCCTCGCCCGCATCGCCTACGAGAACAACGACCACGACGCGGCGATCTACTACTACCGGAAGGTCCCGGCCGGCTCCTACAAGCAGGCGACCGCCCTGTACGAGAGCGCGTGGGTCTACTTCGTGAAGGGCGACGTCTCCCGGGCGCTCGGCACCTTCCACACCCTCCACAGCCCCTACTTCCAGCACATGTTCTATCCGGAGCTGTGGATCCTCGAGGCCACCATGTACATGAATACGTGCCGCTTCGACTATGCCGAGGAGGCGCTGAACCAGTACCGCTCGAAGATCTCCCCCCTCGGCATCCCCTTGAAGGAGTTCCTCCTCAAGACCGTGCGGCCGACCGACTACTACGGCGCCCTCGTCGAGACCGTCGGGGGCCGCAAGGTCCATGGCCTGCCCAAGGAGCTGACGGCCGCGGTCCTCGCGGACGTGGAGTTCTACAACCTCTTTCGCACCATCGAGCAGATCAGCAGCGAGCTGGGCACGCTCCAGCCCCACCTCGAGCGCCTCGGCGCCTGGGGCCAGGACATCCAGTCCAAGCTCCAAAACCTGCACGCCGATCGTGTGCGGGAGACGGGGATCAAGATCCAGCGCGTCCTCAAGGAGGCGGAGTCCACCCTCGCCGAGTACGAGCTGAAGGTGAAGGAGATCGAGGTCGACCTCCAAGACGAGCAGCTCAAGGAGGAGGAGCGCAAGCTCCGCGCCCTCACGATGGGCGAGGAGGTGGTCGAGGAGGTCGAGGTCGTCGAGACCGGCGGCGCCATCGCCATCGTCGGCTCCGACTCCTGGCAGTGGCCCTTCGAGGGCGAGTACTGGCGGGACTCCATCGGCTACTACCGCGCCTTCGTCGCCGACAAGTGCGTGCGCGAGGACGAGGGCGGCGCTTTCTAGCCCGCCTCGCGGGCCCACGGGAGCAGGAATCCCGCGGGCCTGTCGCACCTTGTAAGCCGCGTGTTCGAGGCCTTCGGCGCACGCTCCCACCCCTGCCGCGGCCCCGCCCCGCCCCAAGGCCGCTGCCCCAACCGTGACAAGACGCCCGACGGTCTGAGAAGGTTCGCGGCCTTCCACCGTCAGCACCCCGGTACCGGAGAAGAGCCCATGCTGAACCTCGATGTCCTCGGCGAAGAGAACGAACCGCTCTCGCCTGGCGAGCACGCCCGCTCCCTCCGGTCGCAGGCTCTTCCGGTCCTTGCGGGCCCGGCGCATGATCCGCTTCGCGCCTCGAATCTCGCCGCGTTCTGGACTCGAGGTGCCACCAGCACATCGGAGTCCAGTCCCCGGCGACCTCGACGCACTCGCCGGCCGGCGATACCGGCCCGTCTTCTTCGCCTCGCACATCTAGTCCGAAGCTCTGCCCTCGTGGCCGTGCTCCTCAGCGGCGCGACGCCGGCCCTCGCGCAGGATACGGGAGGCGACAAGCCCCTCGCCGGCAAGGGGGGGTTCAGCCTCGAGCGCTTCGAGGAGTCGCTCTTCGACGAGCGGGCCAAGCAGATCCAGGCCCGCATGAGCGCGATCCGCCAGAAGAAGATCGCGACCCTCGAGTCGATCATCAACTCGAACCGCCCCTACCAGAACAAGGCCGACGTGCTCTTCCGCCTCGCCGAGGCGAAGTGGGAGGAGACCAAGTATCAGTACCTGCTCGAGCGCGAGAAGTACGACAAGGCCTACGAGTGCTACGAGCAGAAGCGCTGCACCGAGGAGCCTCCCGAGCCCCAGGAGAACTTCGAGGAGCCCCTGCGCTACTACCGGCAGATCCTCCGCGAGCACCCGTCCTACAAGCGCATCGACGAGGTGGTGTACTACCTCGGCCGCGCGAGCCTGAAGGCCGGCAAGGAGCGCAAGGACATCCAGCTCAAGAAGGAAGGCGTCAAGCGCCTGAACCAGCTCGTGCAGCAGTACCCGAAGAGTCGCTACGTCTCCCAGAGCCACCTGGCCCTGGGCGAGTACTTCTTCGAGTCCGACTCGCTCTTCTACGCGAAGACCAACTACGAGAAGATCATCAACAACTTCCCGCGTAGCCCCATGTACAACTACGCGCTCTACAAGCTCGGCTGGGTCTACTTCAACCTCACCGAGTTCGAGAAGACCATCGACACCTTCAAGAAGGTGATCGCCGCGATCGGCCAGGGCCAGAACCGCGCCCGCATCGAGTTCCGGGCCCAGGCGCTCAACGACCTCATCGTGGCCTGGGCCGAGATGGACGGCGGGTGGAAGGAGGCCCGGCGCTACTTCCTCAAGGAGGTGGGCGAGGAGGAGACCTACGCCAAGCTCGAGAAGATGGCCGGCCTGCTGGTCTCCAAGGACAAAGACATCGAGGCGATCGAGCTCTACCGGCACCTGATCGAGCACGACCCGGTGAGCCCGAAGATCGTGGCCTTCTGGGATGCAGTGCTCGAGGTCAACCGCAAGCTCGAGGACAAGCGCGCCATCGAGACGGTCATCAACGAGGTGGTCGTCTACTTCGACCACAAGGGCAAGTGGTGGATCGCCAACCGATCGAACGAGGAGATCACAAAGAAGGCTGACGAGGCCGTCTGGACCGGGCTCTTCTTCTTGGCCAACGAGTACCACCGCGCCGCGCAGGAGCTCGCCAAGCGGCGCAGGGACGCGATGGTCCAGTACAGGGCGGCCGCCAAGTACTACTCGATGTTCCTCGACCGCTTCCCGGACCACGCCAAGGCGTACGTCATCAACTTCTACTACGGCGAGATCCTCTACGACGAGCTCGAGGACTACGAGAACGCTGCTGTCCAGTACGAAGCGGTCATCGCCCGCGATACCAAGGGTGAGTTCGTCGAGGACGCCGCCCTCGGCATCATCTACTCCATCGAGTCCCTGATGGTCAGAGAAGGGCTCAGGGAGAAGGTCGGCAAGGGCGTGTCCTACGTCGCCCCCAAGGAGAAGACCGGCGACCTCAAGCAGGACGAGCTCAAGCCCATCCCGCGCACCGATCTGCATCCCCTCGAGGGGCGCTACGTCGCCGCCGCCGACAAGTACGTCGAGGTCCTCGACGAGGCCCTGCGCGACCCCAAGTTCCGCAAGAAGTACCCGAAGCGCGGCAAGATGATCCCGGAGATCATGTTCATCGCCGCGCAGACCTTCTACAAGCACGGGCAGTTCGCGGAGGCGGTCAACCGACTGATGGTCATCTTCGACCTGTACCCGAACCACAAGATGGCGAACGTCGCGGTCAATACGATCATCGACGCCTATGCCCGCCTGAAGCACTGGGAGAAGATCGAGGAGTGGGCACGCAAGCTCATCCGCGCCAAGAACTTCAAGGTGAAGAAGAAGGGTGAGCTCGAGCAGATGATCGCCATCGCCAAGACCGAGCACGCCCGAGACCTGACCAAGCAGCGTCGCTTCGACCAGGCGGTCCAGATCCAGGTCGAGATCGTCGACGAGTTCGGCCGCAAGAACCCGGGCCTCGCTTCGAAGGCGCTCTACAACGTGGGCGTCATCCACGAATCGGCCCGTCGCTTCCCCGAGGCCGTCGCCGCCTACCAGCAGGTCATCAAGCGCTACCCGAAGGAGGACGTGGCCGTACAGGCCCAGTTCGATATCGGGGTGCTCTACGAGAACCAGACCGAGTTCGAGAAGGCCGCCCGCGCCTTCATCGAGATGGAGCGCTTCAAGGACAACGACAAGGCCGCCGACGCGCTGCGCAACGCCGCCCTCATCTACGAGGCCCTCGAGCAGTATCGGGACGCGCACGAGACCTTCCAGCGCTACATCAAGACCTTCAAGGACCAGGACGACATCGCGGATGTGGCCTTCCACTCCGCCGAGGTCCTCGAGCGGGAGGCGGAGTCGAAGTCCTTCAAGGACGCCGCCAAGCTCTACGCGAAGATCGCGAAGAAGCACGGCAAGAAGAACGCCCAGTACAAGCTGCGCGCCACGGTCGCCTCAGGCGTGGCCCTCAAGAAGGCCAACCCCTCCAAGAACCGGAGGAAGGCCACCAAGGCCTTCGCGGCGGCGCTGAAGATCTGGGCCAAGAAGCTACACACCACGCCGAAGGACGAGACCGAGCCCAAACCCACGGAGACCATCGAGGAGTCCACCAAGGCCTACGCCTCCGTCGCGGCCCTCGAGCTCGCCGAGTACAAGTACGACGACTACAACCGCCTGAAGATCGAGGCCCTGAGCCGCAAGGGCAAGTTCTCGGTCCGCGTGCTCAAGAAGACCCTCATCGCCAAAGCCGAGGCCCTCGGTGAGGCGGAGAAGGCCTTCGACAAGGTGCTCGCTTTCCAGGATCCCGGCATGGCGGCCGCCGCGGCCTTCCGCCTCGGCCAGCTCCTCTACGAGTTCGCCGAGAGCCTCTTCAACGCGCCGGTGCCACCGGGCCTCACCGAGGATCAGGTGGACGAGTACCGCTTCCAGCTCGAGGAGGTGGCCGCGCCCATCCAGGAGAAGGCCCTCGCCGCCTTTACCCTCGCGCTCAAGCAGGCGCTGTCCAAGAACGTCTACAACAAGTGGTCGCGCATGAGCGCCGAGTACGCCGCCAAGGTGAACCCGGATGAGTTCCCGGTGAGCGAGTTCCACTCGAGCCCCAACAAGACCAAGGACACCCTGCAGGCGACCAGCTTCACGAAGATCGTCCGCCGCGGCGACGTGCTCGTCGACTTCATGGAGACCGACAAGGAGCGCGACGAGCGCGAGCGCAAGCGCAAGAAGAAGACCGACGACAAGAAGGACGAGTCCAAGGGCGACTCGAAGGAGCAGGCCGATGCTCGCTAGGAACGTACACGGTCTCCTCGGCCTCGCGGCCGCCGCGGCCCTCCTCCTCGCCTCCGCCTGCGGCGGCGCGGGCGCGAGCACGCGCGACGATGGGATGGCGTCCGGCTCGGGCAGCTCCGGCACCTCCGCCGCCCAGGGCCGGGCCGCCGGCACCCCCAAGGCCGCGGCCAAGCGTGCCCAGCCTTCCGGCAAGCGCCTGACCGACGACGACTTCAAGGTCCGCCTGGTCCAGGAGGTCAAGGCCCCCACCTACCTGCCGGACATCGACCGCAAGGCCCAGGACGAGTTCCGCATCGGCATCGCCGCCGCCCTCGCGAAGCCCCCCCGCTACAAGCTGGCGGTCAAGCAGTTCGAGTCCGCGGTGGACAAGGACCCCAAGTTCCTCGAGGCCTGGTTCAACCTCGGCCAGACCCTCGAGCGGATGGGCAGAGCCGACCAGGCCCTCGAGATCTACCAGGGCGCCCTCGCGGCCAATCCGGACAACGTCTCCGCCAACGCGTACATCGCCAAGATCTACCTGGGCAAAGGCAGGGGCGAGGCGCTGCTCGGCAACGCGGCAGGCTCGGCCGAGTGGTACAGCAAGTCCAAGGGCATCCTGGACGGGCTCGTGGCCAAGGCGCCCGAGGATACGGCGGTCAACAACGCCATGGCCCTGTATTTCCTCGCCCAGGACGACCTCGAGACCGCCGAGCGCTACGTCAAGGAGGTCCTGTACGTCGAGCCCACCAACGTCACGGGCCTCAATACCCGCGGCCTGATCAACCTGCGCCACGGCAAGCTGCTCATCGCCGAGTGGATCTTCAAGAACAAGGTCCTCGCCGAGGATCCCAACTCCACCGAGGCGCTGACCAACCTGGGCTTCACCTACATCCAGCTCAACAACCGCCCCCTGGCGATGAAGTACTTCAAGGAGGCCCTCGAGCGGGACGCCGACAATATGGAGGTGCGCATGAACATCGCCGCCATGCTGCTCGAGCACCTGAACTACCAGGAGGCCTACGACCACTACACCAGGGTGCTCGCCGCGCAGCCCCTGAACCTCGAGGCCCACGAGGGCCAATGTGATGCGGCCTTCGGCCTCGGCGGCAGCGCCTCCGACCCTGCGCTCCAGTTCCAGGCCTCCATCGACTGCTACGTGGAGTACATCGGCAAGGTCCCGAGCCGCGCCGACCTGTACCGGCGCATCGCCGAGACCTACCAGCAGAAGCTGCAGGACCTCGACGGGGCCGTGAAGTACTACGAGCTCTACAGCTCCAAGGCCACCATCGACGCCGCCGAGAAGAAGAAGATCGCGGGCATCGTCAAGGTGCTCAAGGACATCATCGCGAAGGGTGGCCTGAAGGCCATGATGGCCCCCGAGGAGGGCGAAGAGGGCGAGTTCGAGGAGATGGACGACGAGGGCTTCGAGGAGATGGACGACGAGGACGGGGGCGACGGCGCTGTTGACGCCAAGAGCAAGCCGGAGCCCGAGGCCGCCCCAGCCGAGGACGCATCCCCTGCCAAGGAGGACGCGACGCCCGCCAAGGACGCCGCCAAGGACGCCGCCGCTCCATCCGAAGGCACCGCAGCCCCCGCCGAGGGCACCGCAGCCCCCTCCGAGGGCGGCGAGTAGCGCGCCCCCGGCGGCCTCCACCTTGACCCCCCCTCCGGTCGCGCCTAGGTTCTAGCGCGGCCCCGAGCCAGGCTCCCAGGAGATGACGATGCGCACCCCCCTCCGCAAGCTCGCCGTGGCGGCCTTCGTGGCTGTGACGATGCTGAGCCTCTCGGCGCCCTCGATGGCTGCGAACCCGAAGTCGAAGTTCTACGACTTCTCCGACCAGCTCATCGACGGTGAGATCAAGAAGCCCACCGCGCTCTACACGGACTCCCGCACCCAGGTGAAGTTCGATCGCCTGCTGAGCCTGAAGAAGAGCTTCATCAAGGCCCTCCTGCAGACCGCCAAGGAGCGCGTCTTCAAGTAGCGGCCCCGAGCGTCGAACCTCGAGGCTCCGGGAGGGGATCAGACCCTTTGCCGAGCCCGCCCGTCCAAGCCTCCCGTGACCCTGTCCCGGGAGGCTCTCTCGTGCTCCGTGCTCTGCCCGCCATCATCCTCGCTCTGATCCTCGGTCTCGCCGTCGGCGCTCGCGCCCAGACCGCCGGTAGCGGGCCGCCCTCCCCTGCGGCCACCATCGCCCCGACCCCCGCGGCGCCCGCCGCAGGGGTGGGGCCGGCGGAGCCCTCCGCGACGGCGCGCGGTGTACGCTCGAAGCTCTACATCTTCGGCGACCACGTCTTCGACGGCGGGGTCCACCGGCCGGAGCTGAGCCTACTCGGCGCCCGCGAGCGGGTACGCTTCGAGCGCCTGCTCGACCTGAAGAAGAGCTTCGTGCGCCCCTTGCTGGAGACCGCGAAGCTCTCCGTCTTCAGGTAGACGACTCCCAGGGAGATCGCGCCCTCCGTCTTCAGGTAGACGACTCCCAGGGAGATCGCGCCGGAAGATCGCGCCCGCGGAGCTTCCAGGAGGCTGTAGCGCATTGGGCCTTGGAGACGCCGACGAAGCCATACGGTACAGCCTGCTAGATCGTGGGGAGCCGGTGCGTAAGCCCTGTTGACGACCCGCTCTCCTCCGCCTAGCATGACTGAAACCCCGTTCAGGGTGCAAACGTTCAGCGCACACCTGTTCAGGTCAGGGATCGAGCCCGCCCTGGGCTCGATCAGGGCCCGATCAGCGCGGCGTCCCTGCTCGGAAGCGGCAGCATGGTGGTGATAGCAATGGGCATCGAGACCCTGAGGCCCAAGAGGGACCTCGACCACATCATCGAGGACCTCACCGGGGGTCCCCTCGGGCGCGGCAAGGTCACCGGTCACTTCGTCCGCCCCTCCCAGGAGCCGCGCTACGGCGAGTTCCCCTGGGACCTCCACCCCCGCCTGCTCGAGGCCCTTCGGAGGCGCGGCATCGAGCGCCCCTACGTGCACCAGCAGCGGGCCATCGAGGCGCTCCGGGCAGGACGCCACGTGGTGCTCACCACCCCGACCGCGAGCGGCAAGACCCTCTGCTACAACGTGCCCGTCCTCGAGAGGATGCTCGGCGATCCGGACGCGCGGGCCCTCTACCTCTTCCCCACCAAGGCCCTCAGCCAGGATCAGTACGCGGGCCTGCACGCCCTCATCGAGTCCGCTGAGGTGGACATCGGCACGTTCACCTTCGACGGGGACACCCGCCCTGACGCGCGCCGGGCCGTGCGTGACCACGGCCAGATCGTCATCACGAATCCGGACATGCTGCACGCGGGCATCCTCCCCCAGCATACCCGCTGGCTGAAGCTCTTCGAGAACCTGCGCTATGTGGTCGTCGACGAGCTCCACACCTACCGGGGCATCTTCGGCAGCCACGTCGCCCACGTGCTCCGGCGCCTCAGACGCATCTCAGCGTTCTACGGCTCCGATCCGGTCTTCGTCTGCTGCTCGGCCACCATCGGCAACCCTGCGGAGCTGGCCCGCTCCTTGACCGGGCTCGACTTCGAGCTGGTCGACCGCTCCACGGCCGCCCGCGGTGAGCACCACCTGGTCTGCTACAACCCGCCGGTGCTCAATCGACAGCTCGGCATCCGGGCGGGCGTGGTCTCCACGGGTCATCGCCTGGCGGCGGAGCTGCTGAGGCAGGGCATCAGCACCATCGTCTTCTGCCAGAGCCGCCTCCAGGTGGAGGTGATCCTCAAGTACCTGCGCGAGGACCTGGCCCGCGCGCGCCTCTCGCCGGATCTCGTCCAGGGCTATCGCGGCGGCTACCTGCCGCTGCATCGCCGCCGCATCGAGGCCGGCCTCCGCAACGGCACGGTCAAGGGCGTCGTCGCGACCAACGCGCTGGAGCTGGGCATCGACATCGGTAGCCTCGAGGCCTGCATCATCTGCGGCTGGCCCGGCAGCGTCGCGAGCCTCTGGCAGCAGAGCGGCCGGGCTGGGCGCCGCTCGGGGCGCTCATTGACGATCTGGGTGGCTCGCTCCAGCGCCCTCGACCAATACCTCGTGACCCACCCGGAGACCCTGATGGGACGCTCGCCCGAGCACGCGCGGGTGAACCCCGAGAACCTCTTCGTCCTCACCGATCACGCCAAGTGCGCCTCCTTCGAGCTCCCGTTCGAGCCCGGTGAGGCTTGGGCCGGCCTCGGCGAGGAGGACACGCGGGAGGTGCTCGGTTTCCTCGAGTCCCACGGGGTGGTCCAGGAGAGCCGAGGGCGCTTCCACTGGACCGATCGCCAATTCCCGGCCCACGGCGTGAACCTCCGCGGCCACCCGGAGGAGAACTTCGTCGTCATCGACGTGGCCCGGGATCGGGTCATCGCCGAGGTGGACTTCGTCAGCGCCCACACGACCCTGCACGAGCACGCGATCTACAACCTGGACAGCGACCAGTACCAGGTGGAGCGCCTCGACTACGACAACCACAAGGCCTACGTGCGACGGGTCGAGCCCGACTACTACACCACGGCCCTGACCCATGTGCGCGTGGCCGTGCTGGAGGAGGACGACGTGGCCCCCGCCGGGGAGCTGAGCCTGAGCCACGGCGAGGTGCTCGTGACCGAGAAGGTCACCGGCTTCAAGAAGATCCGCTTCCGCTCCGGCGAGAACGTCGGCTACGGCGACGTGGTCCTGCCCAACCTCGAGATGCATACCTCCGCGTTCTGGCTGACGCTGCCCCCGGAGCTGGTCCTGCGGGTGGCCTCGGAGGCGGGCGGGAGGGAGGCGGCGCTCGATGGGCTGCTCGGCTTGAGCCACGCCCTGCACACCACGGCCACGATGGCGCTGATGTGTGCGAGCCGGGACCTCGGCCGCGTGGTCGGGGATCGCTCGGCCGGCGTCTTCGTCCCCCTCGGCTCCGGGGGCCCCCAGGCGGCCGACTTCTCCCCGACCCTCTTCCTGTACGACAACATGCCCGGCGGCGTGGGCCTCGCGAGCGAGATCCACAAGCGCTTCGAGGAGCTCGCCGAGCGCGCCCTGGCCCTCCTCAATGGCTGTAGCTGCGAGCGCGCCGGCTGCCCGGCCTGCCTGGGGGCCCTGCCGGGCGGCTACGAGAGCGGGGTGGCCCACGGGACGGCCCGCCACATCGCCGAGCTGGTCCTCGCCGAGCTGCGACCATGAGGAACGGCGCGACCATCGCGCCGGCGCTCCCCGAGGTAGCGTGGGACGCCTGGGCAGACGGCTGAAGCGGGTGCTCGGCGAGGCGCCGGCGGCTCCGGCGCCCGAGCCGCCGGCCGCCCTCCCCCCCTCGCCCGGTGCTGTGGTGGACGACCTCGAGCGCTACAACCACATGCGGCGGGCCCTCCACAGCCAGACCCCCGCGGAGGAGGTGGCCACCCTCGAGGAGGCGGTG
>CAZEHU010000039.1:3065-11010 GCA_964511605.1 uncultured Myxococcales bacterium | reverse complement strand
CCTCGACCTCGATGGAGGCGGCTGGGGACACCTGGCGATGGTCTACGGCGTCTTCGGTCTGGTGCAGGTGCTCGAGGGCTGGGTCATCACCCCCAAGCTCGTCGGCGACTCGGTGGGCCTCTCGACCCTCGCTGTCATCGCCGCGGTCCTGATCTCCGGGGACCTCTTCGGCTTCTACGATGTGCTGGTGGCGGTGCCCCTGGCGGCGATCCTGAAGATCGTCCTGCGCTCCGTGCACGAGGCCTATCGCCAGAGCGAGCTCTATGCGGAGGGGGAAAGGGGCGGCGGAGCCGCGCCTTCGGGCTCAGGGTAGCGCCACCGAGGCGACGTCGGCAGGCAGGCGTTGCTCCTAGAACGCCTGGGACCAGCGCAGGCTGATGGGCGGGAGCGAGGACTTGTCCGCGCGCTTCGAGGCGATCACATAGCCGCTAGTGACGTTCTCGCCAGCATGCGCGAGCGCCAGGGTGATCGTGCCCGCGCCGCTGATGCGATAGGCAAACCACGGCAGCAGGTGGATGATCTGCGAGTCCGAGTTGTCGACGGTGTCGCCGTCTACGGCGTCGTCGGACTTGCGCGCGAGTCCGAGGTCCAGTCCGAGGGTCATCTCGTCGGACAGGTCGTAGCCCAGCCCGATCCAGATATCGGTCCTCAGGCCGCTCTTGACCTTGTCATCGTCCTCGCCGGAGAAGGTGAGGCGAGCACCGAACTCGGCGCTGAGCTGATCGCCGACGGGCATGCCGTAGCGGAGGGCGAGGAGGAGACCGGAGCGGCCATCGGAGGTCGGCAGGTCCTTCGCCTCGTCCTCGGCCGGCGAGCCGATGTCCAGCTTGTAGCCGAGGTCGATGCGGAAGGAGCTGAAGCCGTACCCCGCGCCGAGCACGAGCTCGCGCGGGCCGGCGCCGCTCCGATCCCCGAGAGACGTGGTGACCGCCGACAGATCCAGGAAGACGTCGAGGTCCTTCGTGATGCCGTAGGCCCCGGCGAGGTGGAAGGGCGTGACCCCATTGGCGTCGTCGAAGTCCGTGACCTCGCCGTCCTTGTCGGTGCTCTGGTCGAAGCTCGCATAGCCCAAGGTCACATCCACCGCGGCGCGCCCCTCGGCCGCGCCGTAGTAGTCCAGGGAGGACGCGCTCGCGGCGGGCGCGAGGGCTACGACAGCGACGAGCAGAGCGAGGGAGCGGGTCGGGGAGCGGCGCACGGAACCTCCGGGTGCGTAGGAGGCGCGAGTATCGAGAGCCGGGCCCCAGGTGGTCAACAGCATCGTGATCGCGCAGGCGGAGCCTACGTCAGGCGGCGGTCCAAGGGACGATCTCGACGCTGGACCGGAACCGCGCGAAGGCCGCCGGCCTACACGAGCGGCTGCTCCCGCAAGAAGAGCGCGAGACGCTCGAAGGTCGAAGCCAAGGGCGCTGCGCTTGCGTGGATCAGGCGGAAGGTGTCGGAGAGCAGCTCCCGCTCGGCCAGGAGGCGTACGAGGCGGCCGCCGTCCAGGTGCTGCTGGCACATATAGGTTGGCAAGACCGCGACGCCCTGGCCCGCGAGCACGAAGCGGAGCATCGCGGCTCCAGCGCCTACGGTGCGGATGTCGCGCCACTCGAGGCGAGGGCCCGGGCCATCGAGGAGGTAGCGGGTCAGCGGCAGGGCCCGGTCGACGTCGAAGAGGACGTGCTGGGCGGCGTCGGCCTCGGACTCGAGGGGGACGTCGGCGAGCAGCTCCGGCGCACCCACCAGCTCGTAGGTCTCGACGTGCAGGAAGTGCTGAGTCCAGCCAGCGCGGGCCCAGGCTGCCGAGGTGACCACGCAGTCCACGTCCCCGACGAGCATGCGGTCGAGGATGTCGGGACCGGAGCCCATGTAGAGGTCGACGGACCAGGTGGGGAAGGCACCGGCGAGCTCGAGGATCGCTGGGGTGAGCCAGCTCATGCCCAGCTCGAAGCGGGTGCCGAGGGTGAAGCGCGCGGGGGGCTCCGCGTCGGCGTGTACCGCCTCGACACAGCGCCGGGCCTGGGTGAGCGCCGTGCGCGCCTCCGGCAGGAGGGAGGCCCCCGCGGTGGTCAGCCGAACCCGCCTGGTGGTGCGCTCGAAGAGCGAGGCCCCCACCTGCTCCTCGAGCTGCTTGATGCGTTGGCTGAAGGCCGTCGGCGTCAAGGCCACGGTCCCCGCCGCGCGCCGGAAGTTCAGGTGCTCTGCGGCAGCGACGAAGCAGCGCAGGTTGTCGAGGGTCGGCAGGTTCACGGGGCGAGGACCTCGAGGAGCATGGTGGCGGCTCCGGTGGACAGACCATCGTCGACGACGATCAGCACCTCGTAGCTCCCGGGTGCGGGGGCGAGCCACTCGGCGCTGCGCTCGATGCTGGGGTCGGCGAGGGGCTCGCCCTCGACGAAGAACTGGTGGCTGTGCACGTGGTCGGAGCCGAGGTGGGTCGCGGTGAAAGAGACGACGTCCCCGACCTCGGCGCTCGAGGGGCCCTCGATGAGCACGCCGAGGTCATCGGAAGGCTCCGGCCACTCGGACCCGGAGCAGCGCCACAGCACGAGTCCGACGTCGTGGCTGACCACCAAGCCGGTGCCGTCGGGCACGAACTCCAGGGCGACAGGAGCATTGGACCAGCCGCTCCAGCTCAGGTCGACGAAGTCGTCATCGAGCGCGTCGTCCTCGAGGACGAGGGAGTGGAGGACCTCGCCATCGGAGACGCGGCGGATCCAGACCTCGGCTTCTCCCTCCACCTCGGCGGCGGCGTGGGCCAGGAGTGTGCCGTCCGGCGAGAACACGACCGGCGCCGCGTAGGAGGGCATGTAGGAGTCCGTGTCGATAGGCAGGACGGCGGCCTCGAAGGTGGCCAGCTCCTCGAGGCCGGGTAGGGCGAAGAGGCGGAGCTCACCCTCGGAGTCCACGAGGGCCACGCGCTCCCCGTCGGGGGACATGTCCGCCCCGACGATGGCGCGCATGTAGGGGAACGCGAGGGCCTCGTCGAGGGGATCGACGACCTGGGCGCTGGTGATGGCGCCGGTCTCGAGGGAGATGGCGCTGAGGGTGGCGTCGTCGCCGAAGACCACGGCCTGGGTACCGCTGAGAGAGAGGAGGACCCGCGGCGCGAAAGGCCACTGATCACAAGCGAGGGGCACGTCGACCTCCAGGTCGGGGGCCCCGGAGGGCAGGGCGTGGCTGGTGAGGGTGGCGGCGGTCTCCGCGTCCTCGCCCCAGCCCTTCGACCAGCAGTCGAGGACGACCACCCGATCGCCGGCGTCGGTGAGGGCCGGCACGCTCTGGTGAGTCCAGCCCTCCTCGCTGCTCGGAGGCTCGGGCGCGGGCAGCTCCAGGAGCGTCGCGCCGGTGAGCGCGGCCTCGATCGCGACCCCGGCCTGCGACTTGGCGACGGCGCGGAGGTGCCAGTCCGCGTCGAGGGCGCCGGGCCAGTCGTGGGGCATGGGCATCAGGAGATCCCCGGAGGTGAGCTTGTAGAAGCCTCGATCCTCCCAGCCCATGTCGGACCAGCGCGCGGCGACGGCGCCGTTGGGCGAGAGGCAGAGGTGGTGGCTGCCGCCGGTCCAGCCGGTGGGGCCGCCGGCCCAGTCGAGCTGCAGATCGCAGCCGGCGATGGGATCTGGATCAGCCGGGATCACGGTGGGGGTGGGATCCTCCTCCGCGCTCCCCTCGGGATCGGCGTTGCCGCCCTCCGGGTCTCCGCTGCCGCCCTCCGGGTCTCCGTCGCCGCCCTCCGGGCTTGTGCTGCCACCGTCTTCCGGCTCGCGGCTCTGCGGCCACTCGTCCTCGGGGTCGAGGGGCTCCTCGGAGGGCTCCGACGAAGCAGGAGCCTCCTCGCTCGGCTGACCCTCGCCCCTCGGGGACTCGCTGTCCGTGGCGGGGCCGCTGCCCTCGTCGAGGGAGGGAGCGTCGCTCCCCTCCACTGCCTCGAGGGACCCGTCGTCGATCGGAGGGGCCTCGTGGAGGCAGCCTCCGAGCAGCAGCACGGCAGCGAGGAGCGCGAGGTGCGAAGGGTGGGGCGTCGGGGTGGAGCGCTGGGTCATCGGGTCCCTCCTGGGTCGAGCCCAGGCTAGAGGGTGCCGATCATCCACCACAATCGATATGATTTGAACTCAACTGTGCGCGGCTCACACACAATCGATCCGGCGGGCAGGGAGCTCAGAGCCGCCACTTGATCTGGAACTCGATCTCCTCCTCGTCGCCCTCGCGCTCGTGCTCGATGTTCACCGCCGCGCCGGCTGGCACGGAGATGCGCTCCCCGGCGATCTGGATGCGGAAGCGCTCGCCGGTCTCGAGGGCGTCGGCGAGGCGCCGCAGCTTCGCGATGAACTCGGCGGTGGAGTAGGTCTTCTCGACGTCGCGCTCGGGCTTGGCTGCGCTCACGGCGTTCTCCCGGGGTGGGGGATTGGGGGTGAGGGTTCGAGGATGAGATCAGTTGATCTCGTCCTCGTCGAGCTCCTCCACGGTCGCCAGCACCTCCTTGACCTCCAGGATGCGCAGCCGGTCGTCCCACGGCACACGGACCCCGGCCTCCTTGCGGAAGAGGATCTTCGAGCCGTGTGGCACCCCGGAGACGTTCTCCCCGGGCTCCTCGACGCTGAGGCTGGCGCGCGCCACCTCTACGACCTCGCCGTACAGGGCGTCGGCGTGCTTGTCCTTGGCGCCGGCAGGCAGGTAGAGGCCGGCGTCGCTGCGCTCCTCGTCCTTGAGGATCATCACGAGGATCCGCGGCCCGAAGGGCAGGATCACGCGGTGGGCGCGGGGCGGGGCCTCGAGGGGCTTCGGCTTGGTGTCGTTGCTCACGGTGGCAGTATGCCGAGGTGGGTGCCGGTCCGCGAGGGTGCAGTGGGGGGGGCACGGGATCAGGGCACGGGGAGCTCGGTGCGCAGGGGTCCCGCCCCTCCCCACGCATCCAGGTGCGCCTGCGTCAGGCCGCGGGCGGCCCCGATCTCCGAGAGCACCTCCGCGGCCACGGTCGGCACCCTCAGATGGTCCTGCTCGCGCTCGACACGCACGAGCCCGAAGCGCACGTCGTAGCCGCGGCCCCACTCGAAGTTGTCGAGGGCGGACCAGTGGTAGTAGCCCTCGAGGGGCAGGCCGGCGTCCGTGGCGTCGAGGGAGGCCTCGAGGTGCCGCACGAGGGAGCCGGCGCGCTTCACGTCGTGGTTGGCGTAGCCGTGCTCGGTGATGACGACGGGCAGGCCGGGGTAGCGCCCGGCGAGCCCAGCGATCACCTCCGGGAGGCCCGCGGGATCGTGGTAGCGCCCGGGGAGCTGCGGGTCGCTGACATCGTCGAAGGGATGGTCGTCCCCGGGCGAGGGGGGGCAGCCGGCCTCGATGAGGAGCTGGTCCAGGAGCTCCTCGTCCAGCGGAACACAGGGCGCGGAGGCCCCGAGGAGGGGGTGCAGCGAGAGCTCCACTCCGACGAGCCAGACCGAGGCGTAGTACTGGAGGCCGATGAGGTCGACGCGGTCGGCCCACTCCGGGTGCGCCTCTTCGGGCGTAGCGTTGAGGTCGGCGTCGAGCTGGCCGCCGACGAGGGCGTCGAGGGCGTGCCAGGTGGCGAGGTAGAGCCCGCGCTCGACCGCGGCGACGTCGGCCTCGCTGTCCGGGTCCGCGGGGTAGGCGTTGCCGGTCCCGATCGTGAAGCCGACGCGCGCCGACGCTCCGTCGCTGTCGGCGTCAACGAGGTCGGCAGCGTGGATGGCGTCGTAGCAGGCCGCGTGGGCGGCGAGAAGGTGCCGGAGCACCGGCATCGCGTGGTCGGCCATCTCGGCGTCGGTGCCCGCCCCGAGCCCCGGCGGGAAGTCCCCGAAGACGAAGCCACCGAGCCAGAAGCCCTGCAGCTCGTTGAAGGTCCACCACTCATCGACCCGATCACCCCAGCGCTCGGCCGCGAGGGCACAGAAGCCAGCGAAGCGCTGGACGCTCTCGGGATCCTGCCAGCCACAGGCCGCGGTCGCCGGGTCGCAGCCCCAGCTCCCCGGAAGGCCGACGAACCAGGTGGGCTCGGTGAAGTGGTGCAGCGTCATGGAGGGCTCGAGCCCCCGGTCCCGCAGCCCGTCCAGCATCGCGCTATAGTGCGCGATGGCGGCCTCGTCCCAGCTCCCCTCCTCGGGCTCGACCCGCGACCACTCGGCCGACAGCCTCCACACATCGACCCCGAAGCTCGCGGCGAGGTCGTAGTCCTCCTCGTATCGACTCCAGTGGTCCACGGCTACACCGGATAGCTCGACCACGGTCTCGGTACCGAGCTTCAGCGCCTCCCACGCCGTCCACGTATTGTCCTGCCCGCCCTCGATCTGGTGTGCGCTCGTCGCGACCCCGAGGCGGAAGCCCTCGGGCAGGGCGCGGGCCGGAGGCTCCACCTCCGGCGAGACGTCCCCACCGTCCGACGAGCAGGCGGGACCCACCGAAGCGAGAGAAGCGATCGAGGCCGCGAGGGTGGCGGCCAGGTTGCGACGCAGCGGAGACACGAGGGCCAGCATCCCACACCTCCCGGCTGGACGATAACCACAGGCAGCCTTAGGGTCCGCCGGTCCACGCCCGGTACCCGCACCACAAGAGAGGATCCCATGAAGCACGCAGTTCTCGGCACTGGCATGGTAGGTCGAGCGATCGGCAGCAAGCTCGTCGCGCTCGGCCACGAGGTGATCCTCGGATCTCGCACGGCCGACAACGAGGCCGCGACCACCTGGGCCTCCGAGTCCGGGGGGGGCGCCGCGACCTTCGCGGCCGCCGCCGCGCAGTCGGAGGTGATCTGGCTGGCGGTCAAGGGCGAGCACGCCCTGAAGGTCGTGGAGGCAGCCGGCGACGCGCTCGCCGGCAAGGTGGTGCTCGACCTCACCAACCCCCTCGACTTCTCCCAGGGCTTCCCGCCCCGCCTCTTCGTCTGCAACGACGACAGCCTCGGGGAGCAGGTCCAGCGCGCCGCACCCTCCGCCCGCGTGGTGAAGACCTTCAACACCCTGGCAAATTCCTTGATGGTGGATCCGGGCAAGCTCGGCGAGCCCACCGAGGTCTTCGTCGCCGGCGACGACGCCGGCGCCAAAGCCACCGCGGCTGCGATCCTGCAGGAGATCGGCCACCAGGCGCCCATCGACATGGGCGGCATCGACGCCTCCCGCGGCCTCGAGGCCTGGCTCCTCCTCTGGACTCGCCTGTACGGCGCTCTCGGGACCCCGGAGTTCAACCTGAGGCTCGTTCGCGCCGGCTCCTGATCGGATCGGCGCCCTCGGGGCCGATCCCTTGCCTCCCGTCCTGAACGCTGGCGGCTGCTCGGACGCGTTCACCACCTGCGCCGAGCCGCAGCTCCTCCTCGGCGCCCTGGTGGCGCTGATCCCGGCAGTCGCCCTGGTCGTCCTCCTCGCGGCCCTCGTGTGGAGCGTTCGGAACAGGGCGCGGTGGGACCTCACTATCGGCCCCTGGACGCTCCTGCTCGGGGCGGTACCGATCCTGGTGCTGGCGGGGGCCACGCCGGCCTCGGTGGTGGTCTACTTCGACGAGTTCCTCCACGGGGAGATCACAGCGCAGCTCGCCAGCCGTGGGCGGCCCTTTCCTTGCTGTGCCTGGGTCGACGGCGCCTGCGTGAGCGGCGGTCCGCTCTCCTGGCCAGTGGCGACCCATCTGCTCGGGGCCCTCGTCGGATGGCTCTCGGGCGGCATCAGCGACGTCGCGGAGGGCATGCAGGCCCGTTCGATCCTGGCGATCCTGGCCACCCTGCTGACACCGATCCTCGTCGCCGCCTGGGCCGGGCGCCTGCTCGAGGACCGGCGGGCCGGCTGGGTCGCGGGCCTGCTCTGGGCCGCCCAGCCGGCGACCCTGCGGCTGATGACCAGCGGCGCCTTGATGCCGGGGGCTATGCTGCTTCTGGTGGCCCTCCTCGTGGCGGTGGAGCACAGCCGGGAGGGTGAGGGGCGGCTCCCCCTCGTGATCACCTGTGCCCTGTCGATCCTCGTGC
>CAZEHU010000039.1:0-3055 GCA_964511605.1 uncultured Myxococcales bacterium | reverse complement strand
GCTGAACGCCCGCCTCGAGCTGGCCCTCGTCGCCCCCTGGGTGCTCTGGCGCGTCAAGGAGCGCAAGGGAGCGGTGCTGCCCGTAGGCGCCTGCCTCGCCCTCGGCCTCGTCGCCCCGATCGGCGTCTTTCTGGCAGGCACCGCGGCCCAGGTCGAGGGCTGGTCGGCCGATCCTGGTACCGCCCTCGCCCACGCCGGGTCCCACCTCCCCGGCAACCTCGCGTTCTGGTTCGACTGGCGTGCCGCCGTCCCCGCCTTGGCCCCCCTGGCCCTCGTGGCGCCGCTCCTCCGCCGGCCCGATCGCTGGCTGCCCCTCTTGTCGACCGCCCTGGCGTTTCTGGGCCTCTACTCCAGCTACTACATCGGCCGCTTCGACCCCGAGGGAACCGATGGCTGGCGCTTCACCGCCCCCATCGCGCCCTTCCTGGTACCCCTCGCCGCCCGTGCTGCGGTGGGGCTGCTCGACCGGGTCGATGGCCCCCTGCGCCTCGGCCTCGCGGCCCTGGGCCTTGGGCTGATCCTCGGCCCCCTCGGCACCCAGCTCGACTTCATCGAGGCGCGCCACCCCCTCGCGGAGTTCGACGAGGCCCTGTCCGGGCTCGCGCGCCCCTCCTCGCCCACGATCACCCGCAGCGTCGCGTTCACCCGCGCTCGCCTGGGCGGGGACGTGGTCCAGCGCTGCCGGGAGGAGGTCCATCCCCGCCTCGAGGCCGCGATCACCCAGGGCCGCGCTGCCTTCTTGCGCTGTCCCGGGGATCGGCGAGCGGCGCCCCGCGCGGGGGTCGTGCTCGGCGAGGGCGCCCTCGAGTGGCGGGGCGGGCCGAGGTGGTGGCCGGTGCAGGCCGCGCAGCCCGAGCTCAAGGGGCCAGCACGCCCAGCGCCATGAGCGCCGCCTCGATGGCCTCGGTCGTCGCGAGGTCGTGGCCCTCCGGCTGGTAGGGCAAGAGGAGCGTGGGCACCTCGGTCATCCGCGGGTCGGCCGTGTGCAGGTCGAGGGCCGAGGCCAGGTCCGGGTTGGTCTCGCAGTGCAGGTTGGAGCCGAGGGCGAGGGGGGAGGTGGTTCCGGCCTGGTACTCGGTCGAGCCGGACTGGCTGTAGTGGGTGTAGTCGAGGAGGACCAGGGAGATGGCCGGCGACGCGAGGAGCTGCATCGCGAGCTGCAGGGCCGAGCCACCGCCGCTATGGCCGAAGACGAAGAGCTGCGGGGCCTCATCCTGCGGCTGGCCCTCCCCATCGATCGCGAGGGCCACCTTCAGCATCAGCGCCACCTCGTAGACCTGGAACAGGTTGACCGAGCTCCCGGCGGTCATGGTGGTCAGGGTCAGCTCCGAGTCGTCGCCGTCGATCACCCGAGAGCGGGGCGCCAGCGCCCGCAGCCGGTGGCCGGGCAGGAGGTCGAGGAGCGAGTAGCCGGAGATGTCGTAGCTGGAGGCCCCGGTGGCATCCCAGCCGCCGTGGCCGTGGAGGTAGATCCCTACGGGGGCAGGGCCGCCCTGCCCCGCTCCGTTCGGACCTTGGGAGGTCCACTCACGGGCCTCGAACGCCCCGAGGAGGGGATCCTCGATCACCAAGGCGCGCTCGGTGTACTCGCCGTAGTCGATCGCCGGCAGCCGCCACACGGTCGTCGGCCGCTGGGCGAGCCCCTCGAGGGCGCACTCCAAGGAGGGGAGCGCCTCCAGGATCGCCTGCCGGAAGGCGGACTGCGAGGGGAGGCAGTCGGGCGCGGCGACGTCCTCGAAGAGGGCCATCGCGTCGGCAAAGGTGCGGGGCTCGAGGGGGCAGCCGAGCGCCTCGGCGGTGAGGAGCCACGCCTTCAGCGGGAGATCGTCGTGCGCTGGCGCGTCGTCGACCGCGTCGACCACGTCGACCACGAAGCCCGCTGGGGCCCCGAGGAGCTCGGGCCCATCCCAGGTCCACTCGAGGAGGGAGGGATCGGTGGCCTCGAAGGGGCCCGTCGGCGCCCAGGCGGGAGGCTGCTCCTCGATCGCCTGCGGACCGCCGCAGGGCGAGCTGGCGTCCGGCGTGCCGACCTCGGCAGGACCCCCTCGGGAGGGGCCCGCGTCTCCTGCCTCGACGTCGGCCGGGAGGAGCTCGGGGGGGGCAACGTCCGCGGGGCTCGCGTCCACCTCCGAACCCTCCGATGGCGCGGTATCGGGTTGCGCCACCAACTCCTCCAGCGGGGGCTCGGTGTTCTCGGGCACCGCGGTCGCGGGCTCGATGGTCTCGGGCTCGATGGCCGCGGGCGCGACGGCCGCGGGCTCGGCGACCTCCGTGCCATCGTCCGACGCCCCGCTGCTGCCGGCGCAGCCCGCACAGAGCAGGCTGAGGGCGAGGACGGGGGGGCGTGCGGCGGGGCGGGTGATCACGACGGGGGCCAGTGTGCCATCCCGGCGCTGGATCGGTAGACTTCGCCCGTGTCCGATCCGGCCCTACACCTCCGAGGGGTGCGCAAGCGCTTCGGTGAGCGCGAGGTGCTCCGAGGCATCGACCTCGAGGTGCCCGCGGGCAGCGTCTATGGCCTGGTGGGCCCCAACGGCTCCGGCAAGACGACCTTGCACCGGATCCTCGTGGGCCTCTACACCTTCGAGGGCTCGGTCACGGTGCTCGGGGCGGCGCCGGGCTCGCCCTCGGCCCGGGCGGGCATGGGCTACATGACCCAGGCCGAGGCGCTCTACGGCGACCTCACGGTCGATGAGAACGTGCGCTTCTTCGGGGAGCTCTTCGGCTTGGGCGGCGACGCGCTCGACGCCGCGGTGCGCGACGCCATCGAGCTCGTGGCGCTCACCGATCGGGCCCACAGCCGGGTGCGTGAGCTCTCCGGGGGCATGCGCCGCCGCGCCGCCCTGGCGACGGCCCTGGTCCACGAGCCGAGGCTCCTCCTGCTCGACGAGCCCACCGCCGGGGTCGACCCCGAGCTGCGAGCGGCCTTCTGGGAGCGCTTCCGCGAGAGGGCCGAGAGAGGTGCCGCTCTGGTGGTCACCACCCACCACCTCGACGAGGCGATCCGCTGCGACCGCATCGGCCTCTTGCGCGATGGTCAGCTCATCGCCGAGGG
>CAZEHU010000038.1:0-11148 GCA_964511605.1 uncultured Myxococcales bacterium | reverse complement strand
CCACCTGCAAAGGCAAGGAGTGCGGCGACGATGGCTGCGGCGGCGTCTGCGGGACCTGCGTCTCGGTCCAGTTTTGCGACCCGGCCCAGCAGTGCTCCATCGAGCCCACCTGCCAGTTCACCTCCTTCCTGGGCTGCTGCACGGCCCAGCACATCCTCTACTGGTGCGACGGCGACCAGATCTTCACCACCTTCTGCGGCGGGCAAGGTGACGCCTGCGGGTGGGACGAGGGCTCGGGCTGGTTCGACTGTCAGGAGCACGCCACGGGACCACCGCCCACCGCCAACGGCGGCGACCCGCCGGACTACCTCGGCGTCGGCTACGACTGCGAGCCGGAAGCCTGCGATGGCTTCGAGTGCGGCTGGCACTGCGGAGAGAAGTGCGGGGACTGCGCCGGAGGCTTCGTCTGCGACGACGGCCTCTGCAAGGTGCCCCCGGAGCCGGAGCCCTGAGCGCCCCTCGAGCCCACGGAGCTCAGGGGGCTGCGTCTCGCGGTCGATGACTTCATGCCTCCCTCGGCGGGTTGATCACGGCACCGAGAGATCCAGGCTGATCGACCAGGTGGCGTCGTAGAAGCCCGCGGCCGCGGCGCCATCGCTGGTCCAGACGACCCAATCGGTCATCCAGAAGCGGCTGTTGAAGGGCTGGATGCCGTAGAGCAGGCCCTCGCGGCCGGGGGTCGTGGTCATCACCGCCATCAGCCGATCACCATCGGAGCCGGCCGCCGGGTACACGAAGGCCATCGCGGCCTCCGGATAGTCGACCCCGTTGGCGCTCATCGCCAGCTCGTCGAAGTCGAAGGGCAGCTCCTCGGGCAGCTCCACGTGGCTCTCGAGCACCTCGCGGGACAGGCCGATGTAGACCATCGAGCGCTCGGCCAGGAGCTGCTCGCTGACCTCGCTGATCGGCACGCCGCAGGCGCCGCCGTTGCCGATGATGTTCCAGGTGCTGACGAGCTGCTGGGCGTAGGCCTTGTAGGCGGCCGATCCGGCCTCGTCCCAGACCACGCAGAAGGGGCTCTGGAAGGCCTGCACCAGGGGACCGTGGGCATGGGGGCGCTTGCCGGTCTGGGGCCCCACCTCCAGGTCGCCGCTGTCGGCCTCGATGCTCACGTCGCCGAGCTCGAAGCCGCCTGTATCTGTGACCACGACGCGGCTCACGTCCTTGGCCGCGAGGGCGGCTCCATCGAGGATCAGGCTGCGCACATTGCTCACGACCAGCGAGACCTCGTCGCCCTCGAGCGTGGACTCGAGCGTGGCCAGGTTCGCGGGGGTCACGGTGGAGCGGATCGTCGCGTAGCTGTGGCTCGGGTTCACCTGTGGACCCGCCGAGGTGAAGTGGAAGTCCAGCTCGGTGGGATCGAGCGCGCGCTCCTCGATGGTCTCCATCATCGGCGGCCAGTCGACGCAGGCGGCGCCGGGGGCGTCGTCCCCATCCCACCAGTGGCCGGCGCCCTCCTCCCAGTGGACCTGGAGGTCGGAGACGATGCCCTCCATCGCGTCGATCATCAGCTCGGCCTGCCCGGGCGGCACGTTATCGTCCGCGGTGCCGTGGATCACGTAGACCGCGCGCTTCGCCAGGTTCGTGACGAAGTCGAAGGTATTGGACGACAGCGCCGCCCAGCCGAAGGGCGCGGAGGGGAAGCTCACGCCACCATAGGTCTCGAAGGTCGGCCAGCCGGCCGAGGGGCCGACGAGGGCGAAGCGCCCGGGGAAGAGGGTGCCGAACTGCCAGGTGCCGTGGCCGCCCATCGAGTGACCGCTGACGTAGACCTTGGTCGGATCGATGCTGTAGCGCTCCATCGCGAGGTCGAGGATCTCGAGGCCATCGAGGCGCCCGAAGGACTCCCAGTCGAAGCCGAAGGGGCGCCGATTCGTGGGCGCCACGATCCAGGCCCAGTCCTTGGCGCCATAGGAGCCGGCCTGCCCCTTGCCCTGCACCCCGGCGCCGTGGAGGCTCAGGATCAGCGCCAGGTCGTCCTTCGGCTCCGGTGGCGCAAGCAGCCCGTAGTACTGCACGGTCCCGTCGATCGAGCTGAGGAAGGTGACGCGCCGAGCCCCGTCGTGGCCGGCAGGGAGGACCTTGATAGCCACCTCCCGCTCGTAGCTGAGCTCGAGGTCCGGGGCCTCGATGCGCAGGGTCACGCGCGGATCCTCCTCCTCCTCGCCGGGCGCCGCGAGCGCCTCCGTCGGCTTCAGGACGAAAGGCACCCCCGAGGTCGCCCCGGGCGGCAGGGGCCAGAGGGGATGCTCGGTGGCCTCGAAGAGCTCGGAGGCCACCACCTTGGCGAGGGCGCCGCCGAGGCTGTGCTCGCCGAGGTTCAGGACCGGCAGCCCATAGTACGTGGTCTCCGTATCGCCCTCGAGGATCTCCGGGCTGGTCGCATCGGAGGGGACGAAGGCCACCTCGTCGTCGACCCTCCACATCTGGATGCGCGGGTCGCTGTTGCCCCGGAAGGCGGTGAAGACCACGAGGTTCTCGCCAGCCTCGAGGCGGAGAGGCACCCGGTGGCGGCTCGAGCCGTAGGGATCGCCCGGTTGGCGCTGATCGTCGAGACGCATCGAGGAGATGCGGTTCGGCAGGATCAGCACGCTGGTGGGCTCCTCGACCTCGATCTTCGTGATGCCGTACACGTAGCTGCCCGCTCCCGGGAGGGCGAAGGAGCCGTCCTCGCCCGGCACGACGCTGAGCCAGAAGGCGCCGTAGGTATTGCCCTCCGGGTAGACCAGGACGCCGGCGTCGAGGGCCTCGAAGAAGAAGCTGGCCTCGGAGGGATCGAAGTAGCTGGCGATGCGCCACTCGGTGATCTCGAGGAGCTCGGGATCGTCGAGCTCGACCGTCGGGCCGGGGACAAAGGGCTCGGGCTCGGTGGGGCCAGCCCCGGGATCCGCACCATCGGGACCCGCGGCGGCATCGGCCCCTCCCCCGCCGGACAAGCCACCGCTCCCCTCCCCGTCCGCCGCGCTTCCGGTCCCGCTCGTCGAGGACGAGGGGCCCGAGGGGCTCTCGCCGCTGTCGGAGCTGCAGCCGCCGAGCGCGAGGGCCACGCCCGCGCCGAGAAGGAGCATCGTCGGAAGGCGCTGGGCGCGGCGGTTCATGGGTGGCTCCGGGGTGGTCCTCAGTGTCCGAGGAAGGCGTTCATGTACTCGTCAATGATGCCCTTCTGAGCGTCGGTCAGGGGCTCGGCGGTGGCGCTGCCCACCAGGATGACCCGGCTCCGGGCACCGGAGGCCTCGGCGTTGTGGATGATTCCCGAGCCGTTGACCCAGACCACCACGTCGACGATCGCCTTGGCGGCGGTCTTCGGATCCGGGTAGTCGAGCACCAGCACCCGCATCGGGGTGCCGTCCACCTTGTAGGCGTGAGCCGCGGTGGCGCCGGTGCGGCTGAGCTGCTCGTCGCTGAGCTCGAGCTCGGTGGCCTGGAGCTTGCGGCCGGCCTTCTGCAAGCGGGTCCGCACCTGCAGCTCGTTGGCGGCCTTGATGAGCTCCCCGTCGGGCTTCGAGGGCTCGAGGCCCCCCGCGACGGGCTGCTCCTCCTCGCCGGCCGGGGACGCGGCCGCGAGGGCCGCGCCCCCCTTCGCGGCGCTCGAGGCGGCTCCCTTCGCGGGCGACTCGCCAGCGGGGGCCTTGCTGCACGCCACCCCGCCGAGCGCGACGAGGGCGCCGAGGAGCAAGCAGGCAGCGTGGGGGGTCCACCTCATGGCAGCGTCCTCCGGGCTTGGGGCGACGGGGCGCCGACGATAGCGGGCCGGCCCGGGCGCGGCAATCGACGGCTCCATTGACCGTGGCCAGCCCGGGAACGTAGCGTGCCTGAGTGTTCCAAGGGGTCCCGAGCGAGGTGGGCTTCACGCCGTGGGTCGACACGGCGAGGGCCCGCGCGCGGGAGCGGATCGAGGCCCTGGTCGGCGCGGCGCCCGGGACTCCGATCGCCTGGTACCCGCGGGACCGCTCGCGGCGGCCGGCGAGCCCGGCGGAGGCCCTGGAGCTGCTGGTGAGGATCGGCCCGCCCGAGGCCCCGAGCCTGGAGCTCGACCTGGCGCCGGCTCGGGAGGGAGCGAGGGCCTGGTACGTAGGCCCCAGCCTGACCCTATCCTATCGCAAGCGCCGCGACGGCGCCGATCCCTTCGAGGATGCGGAGGCCCGCGAGCAGCTCGAGGCGATCCGAGCGCGGGTGGAGGCGTGGGAGGCCGAAGTGGATCGGGCCTCGGTGGGCGCTCTCGAGGCCGCCCTCTGGGATGCCGAGCGCCTCCGGGAGGTGGAGGACTACATGTACCGGCAGTCCCGGCCGCGCGAGCTCATCGTGCGCCTGGGCTTCCGATGCAACCAGGACTGCTGGTTCTGCTGGCAGGGGCGCGACTGGCCCGAGCCCCCCGCGGAGCTCTACGCTACCTGGCTCGACGAGGCGGCGGCCGCCGGCCATCCCTCGGTCCACTTCTCCGGCGGTGAGCCGACCCTGCACCGCTCGCTGCCGGAGCTGATCCGGCGGGCCAGGCGGGATCACGGCATGATGGTCTGGCTCCAGACCAATGCGATCCGGCTGGCCAAGCCCCGCTACCTCGAGGGCCTGGTGGAGGCGGGCCTGAACGGCGTGTTCGTCTCGTACCACGCGCCCGATCAGGAGACCTCCGACCGCATGACCCGGGCGCCGAAGACCCACCCGCTCACCGTGCGGGGCCTCGAGGCCTGCCTCACCGCGGGCGTCATGGTGGAGCTGAACTGCGTGGTGGAGGCCGCGAACCACGCTCGCCTCGGGGATCACGCGCGGCAGATCGTCGAGCGCTTCGTCGAGCCCTTCCCAGACAACCCGATCTCACGGGTCAGCTACTCCCACCCGCACGAGTACTACGATCGAGAGGCCTTCGAGCATGCGGTGATCGGCCTGGACGCCGTCCGGCCCCACCTCGTCGAGGCGATCAGCGTCCTGCTCGAGGCCGGCGTGGACGTGGAGGGCATCGGCACGTGCGGCTTCCCGCCCTGCCTGCTCAAGGATCAGCCCGCGGTCCTGCGCTCCCTCGTCCCGGCCGAGGAGCACCGCAAGGACGCCGACGCGCGCGACTTCGCGGAGGCATGTGATCCTTGCGCGATCCGCGGGCGCTGCCTGGGCCTGAGGCGGGAGTACCTCGAGCGGATGGGCGGCCAGGGCCTCGACCCGTTCGACAAGTCGCCCTTTGTGGGTATGCTGCGCCCATGAGTCGGGCCACGATCCTCCTCGTCGAGGACAGCTACACGATGCGCGTGCTGGTCAGGCAGGTGCTGGAGACCTGGGGCGCGAAGGTCTACGAGGCGGCGGACGGTGCCGCAGCGCAGCGCATGTCCAGCCTCGATGCGCCGGACCTGGTGATCCTCGATCTCCTCCTGCCGGACGTGGAGGGGCTCGCCCTCGCCCGCGAGCTCCAGGCCTTCGAGGGCTGGGCCGAGGTCCCCCTCGTCGCTTTCAGCGCGTATGTGGACCTCCTGCAGCGAGCCGCAGAAGAGCCAGGCCTCTTCGCCGACACCCTCGAGAAGCCCTTCCAGCCGGAGGCCCTCCTGGCGATGGTGGAGCGAGTCCTCGGGGGCGAGGCCGCTGCCTGATCGAAGGAGCGGAAAGCGCCGGCGAGCGCGCCGGCCTTGTCCCGATCGACAGCTTCCGGAAGGCGGGCCGGTGGAGGACCACGGTCTACACGAGTCCGTCGCGCTCGACGCGCACAGCGGCGGGGGGGTTCGCAGTTCCAGACCTTGTAGCCGTGACCATGGGGTTCGCCTATCATCCGCGGCACCCCAACGCCTACCCCGCCGAGTCCGAACCCTGGAGATTCGTTATGGGCCGCGTCCTGTCGACCATCCTCGTGATCCCTTGTCTCCTGGCGCTCGCCTGCGCGCCCGCGTGCTCGAGCGATAGCGGCACCACCGAGCCCGAAGGAGGCGGCGCCGAACCCGCCGCGGACAGCGCCGGGGAGGACGGCACGGTTGCCGAGCCCGGCGACGCACCGGCGGGGGAGCCGGAGGACGCCGCACAGCCGGAGCCGGAGCCCGAGGTGATCCCGGAGCCCGAGCCGGAGGGCGGACCCGCCTATGGGCTGGGTATGGCCTGCGAGGTGGCCGAAGACTGCGACCCGACCGACGCGAACCGATGGTGCTTCCTCGGGTTCTGCACGACACGCTGCCTGTCTACCGCCGGCACGCCGATCGTCGGGGCGTGCTCGGCCGGGCTGTCCTCGGAGAGCCTCTACGGCACTGTGCCCTTCGGCTGCCCGGGCGATCTGGTGATCTGCCTGCCCGGCAGCGGAGGCCAGGACGCGATCTGCTCGAGCGGTGAGGACTGCGAGGCCGCGGGCCTCGGGCTCGAGTGCGCCGGTATCCTGCCCTTCGGCGGCATCGCCATCGACGGGGTCTGCCTTCCGGAGCAGGAGCGCACGCCGCCTGGACTGCCCTGCTCCAGCGACGCCCAGTGCACCTCGCTGGTATGCCTGGGCAGCGGGAGCTGCTCCGCCCACTGCACGAAGAACGCCCACTGCCCCGCGGAGCACCTGTGCACGGGCATCGGCTACATCGCGGAGACCGGCGACGAGGAGCCGAGCTTCTTCGCGGGCCTCTGCTTCCCCAACGGGAGCCCGCCCGAGTACTGCGGCAACGACGGGATCTGCGAGGAGGGCGGCTTCTGCGGCGCTCTGGTGGAGCCCAAGAGCTACGCTGCCCAGTACTGGTGCGTTCAGGGCCCCGCGGAAGGAGCCGCCCTCGGCGAGGCCTGTGACGACGAGAACGCCTGCCTCGACTCGGAGTGCATCACCCTGCCGGGGGCGGAGGCCGGGGTCTGCTCGAGCACTTGCCCGGGCGGGGCGGAGAACTGCGACGAAGGCCAGAGCTGCGCCAAGGTGAAGCTCCACGCCAACGGCACCTTCGACGATCCCAGCGACGACAAGGCCTTCAAGGCCTGCGTGGATGGCAGCGAGGGGGCGGCCTGCTCCGCGCAGTTCGCGTCGTGGTGCGAGCCGGGCCTGCTCTGCGAGGTGCCCGAGGCCGCCGCGGGGGAGGAGCCCGGGCTCGTCGGGACCTGCGTCCTCGAGGTGGAGTGCGCGGGCGCGGAGGACTGCGACGACGGCCTCGACTGCACGACCGATAGCTGCGACGGCATCGCGTGTGTCCACGAGATCGACGCCGGGAGCTGCATGATCGACGGCATATGCTGGACGGCGGACGAGGTCCCGGAGGACAACGCCTGCGCCCTCTGTGATCCAGAGGCGGCGCAGGACGCCTGGACCTCGGCGATCGACGGGCTCGAGTGCGGGGCGGCGACGCCCTGTGCGGCGGCCGCCACCTGCCAGGCGGGGGCCTGCACCGAGGGGGCTGCGACCGACTGCGACGACGACGATGCCTGCACCATCGACGCCTGCGACGACGAGGCGGGCTGCACCCACGAGGCCGATACGGAGGCGTGTGATGACGGCGACCCCTGCACCGACGACCTCTGCGACGCCGAGGCCGAGGGGGGCTGCACCTCGACGGCGAAGGACTGCGCGGACGGCGACGCCTGCAACCAGGATAGCTGCGAGAGCGAGACCGGCGACTGCCTGCACGAGCCCTTCGACGTGGAGGCGGCGTGCGACGATGGTGATCCCTGCACCCTCCAGGCCTGCGACGCCGAGTCGGGCTGCTCGAACCCGGCAGATCCGGACTTCTGCGACGACGGCGATCCCTGCACCACGGACCTCTGCGACGCCGAGGCTCCGGAAGGCTGCACCACCGAGCCCAAGGACTGCGGCGACGACCTGGAGTGCACCTCCGATACCTGCGATGAGGAGACCGGAGACTGCGTGCACGGCCTGGCGGCGGGTAGCTGCCTCATCGAGGAACTCTGCGTGCCCGAGGGCCAGCAGAGCCCGGGCGATGCCTGCCAGACCTGCCAGCCGGCGACGAGCCAGGAGGTCTACAGCCCCGCCACCGGAGGGGAGTGCGAGGACGGGGATCCGTGCACCCTCGCCGCTCAGTGCGACGACGGCCTCTGCGCAGCCACCGAGACCGACGAGTGCGGGGACGACGACGCCTGCACTACCGATAGCTGCGTCGCCGGGGAGGGCTGCGCGAACGAAGCGATCCCCTGCGCCGACGAGGACGCCTGCACGGTCGACGCCTGTGACGCGGAGACCGGCTGCACGAACGAGCCGATGGACTGCTCGGACGGCTTCGCCTGCACGGACGATTCCTGCGACGAGGGCACCTGCGAGAACACCTCCAGCGAGGCCGATCCCTGCACCAGCTACGCCACCGGCGCCCAGCCGATCTACGGCGGCAAGTGCGGCGGCTGCCACACCACCGGCAGCTCCGGCGGCCACTCGATCGGCGCGGACTACGAGGACGCCTTCCTCACTGCCGACAACTCCTCCTGCGTCGGCCTGAACATCGGCGAGTGCACCATCGTGCGCATCCAGTCCGGCCAGATGCCCCTCGGCGGAGGCTGCGGGGGCGTGGTCGCCGATGACGCCGGCAACGCCGACTCCTGCATCACCGAGACGGAGATGGCGCTGCTCGAGGCGTGGGTCGAGGACGGGCTGCAGCCCTGAGCCTCCGTGCGCGTCGTTCAGACGCGGAGCTTCCCCTCCTCGTGGCGCCGGCTACGCGCCCCGGATTCTAAGGCCGCGTCCCCCCTCCGGAGCCGGCGAGCCGGAAGCCCACGCCCCGAGGAGTCCGTGGGGTGAGCCGAGGCACAACCCTCATCCTCATCGCGCGGGTGCAGGCCCTTGCACGCCCCCCGGCGGACCTCCATTCCCATACAAGGGCCATGACCAAGCGAATCCAGGCCACCCGTGCTCCAGTCGCGAGATCGTTTCCAGGATCCGTGCGTCCCACGCTCCATGCTCACGGCTCGCACGCTCTTGGAGGTCCCCCCTATGCGCCGTCATCGACTCCCCGTACGCCTCTCCATCCTCTCCGTCCTCGCCGTAGCACTCGGCGCCGCCGGGACCCTGTCGACCTCCGCTTGTGGTGGACATGCGACCTACGTGAAGGCCGACGACACCGCCCTTGGGCGTGTGGTCGTCTACCAGAACGGCATCGCCTACTACGAGCGCAAGGCGACGGTCCTCGAGGACTCCCTGAGCCTCGCGGTGCCCCATGACAAGGTCGACGACTTCCTGAAGTCCCTGACCGTCTCGGACGCCAAGACCGGCAAGACCATCCCCGTGAGCTACCCCACCCGTGGGGCGAGCCGCGGCTCCGAGGTGGACATGACCATCCAGGTCCCCGGCAGCGGCCCGCGGGACCTGGTCATCACGTACATCACCGAGTCGCCGGCCTGGAAGCCCACCTACCGCGTCGTCGTGGACGATGAGGGCAAGGTGGAGCTGCAGGGCTGGGCCATCGTGGACAACACCTCCGGCGAGGACTGGGAGGACGTGAAGGTGGGCGTGGGCTCCTCGTCGGCCCTCTCTTTCCGCTACGACCTCCGCACGGTGGTCAACGTGCATCGCGAGCACCTCGGCGGCCAGCGCCACTTCGCCCACGCCCCGCCGACCGGCGGCGCGACGGTGGTGGCGGGCGGCGATGGCGAGCGCCTGCTCGCGGCCCTCGGCGACGACGACATCCCGCGTCCGGACGGCCATCCCGACATGGCGGACGCCGAGCTCGAGGTCGCCGAGGCCACCATCGCGCTGTCGAGCCGCTCGGGATCCGCTGGGGGCGGCCGCGGTGGCTTCGCGTGGGGCGGCGCCAAGGCGGGCCGCGGGTCCGCCGACGCCGCGCCGATGTCCACGCCCCCCCCCCCCCGCAAGGAGGATCACCCGGTCTACCGCCAGCGGCGCACCGCCGAGAAGAAGGTCAAGGACCTGGCGCAGAAGCTCCAGTCCTCCGCCGGCAAGGTGGTCATCGAGGGCTACTCCGCAGCCCACGAGGGGGACTGGGATGGTCGCTCGCGCGAGCGCGCCAACCTCCTGAAGAACCAGCTCATCGACGAAGGCATCGCCCCCGGCCGCATCGAGGTGGTCGCGCGCGGCAACGTCAACGGCCAGCGCGCCGGTGTGCAGGTCAAGCTCGAGCCCGTCGACCCCACGATGGTGGGCGGAGCCGGCCCGGGCGGCACCGGCGGCGACAACGTGCTCGCCGGCAGCGACCAGCCCGTGGGCGAGAGCCACTTCGAGTCCGACGTGCCGATGACGATCCGGCGGGGCTCGAGCGCGATGGTCTCCATCCTCGACTCGAAGGCCGAGGGCGAGGTGGTCTACCTCTACGATCCCAACTCCCCGCGCGGCTCCAAGCGCTTCGCTTTCAAGGCCCTGCGCTTCGACAACCCCACCGACTCCACCCTCGAGACCGGCCCGGTCACCGTCTACGGCAACGGTCGCTTCATCGGCGAGGGCATGACCAGCTCGATCCCGCCCGGCACCACCGCCGTCATCCCCTTCGCCCTCGACCGACAGGTGGTCGTGGAGTCGAACCGCGGCCAGGAGGATCGCATCCACCGCCTGGTGACCGTGCAGCGGGGCGTGATGACCGCGGAGATGAAGCATACCCGCAAGACGAAGCTGAAGATCACCAACCGGCAGCATAAGGAGACCCGGGTCTTCGTGCGCCACGCCGTGAAGAAGGGCTGGACCCTCGATAGGAGCCCCACCGTCCACGAGAAGCTCGGCGAGCATCACCTCTTCGAGATCGTCGTCGGCCCGCGCCAGTCCACCGACGTGACCATCGAGGAGTCGACGCCGCTCCAGCGCACCGTCGACCTGCGCTCCCCCGTAGGCGTCGGCCTCGTGCGGGTCTACCTCGAGTCCCCGCGCAGCGAGAGGGACGACAAGCTGCAGGCCGCCATCGCCGCGATCCTGAAGATCCACGACGACATGGTCGATCATCGCGACGCCATCACCAACCTGCACGAGCGGATGAACGAGTATCGTATGCGCTCGAGCGAGCTGCACGATCAGATCGCCAGCCTCAAGGCCGCCAAGGTGGGCGGCAGCCTGATGAGCCACCTCAAGCGCAAGCTCAAGGACATGAGCCAGCGCATCCAGAGCTCGACCATCGAGGTGGTCGAGCACCAGGAGCAGATGATGCTCGCCCGCATCCGCTTCCAGGACGCGGTCAGCGAGCTCAGCCTCAAGCGCCCCAAGGCCGAGGCCAAGAGGGGCTCGCGGGCCAAGGGAGCGCCGTCGACGAGCTGAGCGGCAGTTCGAGCCGGGAG
>CAZEHU010000037.1:0-11263 GCA_964511605.1 uncultured Myxococcales bacterium | reverse complement strand
GCGCTGCTGCATCTTCAGCAGTCTCCCGGGTGTCATGCCTCCACAGGGCCCGAGACCGCGGATCGCGGCAATGGGCACCGGGCGGGTTCACTGCCCCCTCGAGCTCGAGCTCGACCAGGAGCTCCTCGGCGTCCGGCTCGGCGGTGCGGGTGTCACAGGCGGTAGCGGTGAGGATCGCCAGCGCCGCACCGATCCCGATGCCAGCCGGCATCCCGGCGCAGGGACAGTAGGGCAGACGAGGCACGCTCCGACCTCCGGGGTGGACTCCCTCCCTATCACCCGTAGCCCTCCAGGCAGGGTGCGGTGAATCGTCGCAGGACGCGGTGATCCATTGAACGGAGGGGCCCCCTGAGGCCACCGTGCGCTCGCCCCGCGACCCCAAGAGGCCCACGATGCTCCAGCGCCAGCCTTCCTCCCCTCGCTTCGCTTTCGCTCTCCTGGCCGCCGCGGCGCTTGCGCTCGGCACAGGCTGCGACAGTGGGGACTCCGAGAGCGACGACGAGCACGATGAGCACGAGCACGGCGCGGAGGGCACGGAGGGCGGCGAGCATACGGAGGACTGTGGCCAGCCGGGCGAGATCTACGCGGCGGGCATGTCGAAGGAGGGCTCCGAGGGCAAGTACCGATTCGCCCTCCTCACCAGCGAGCCCGGTCCCCCGGAGAAGCACGAGAACGTCTGGACGATCGCCATCACCGACAACGCGACCGAGGAGCCGGTGACCGGGGCGATGGTCATGGCCCGCCCCTGGATGACCGAGCACGAGCACGGCTCCAGCCCGGAGCACTTCGCGTTCGAGGAGAGCGCGGACGCGCCCGGCACCTACTCGGTGACCCTCGACCTCTTCATGGGCGGCCTCTGGGAGGTCTTCGTCACGGTCGGTCCGATGGGTGAGGAGCCGATGGACGAGGCCTCTTTCATGTTCTGCATCGAGGCGTAGGGGGGCGGTTCACGGTGGACTCACAGGGCCTCGAGCGCAGCCTCCGCGCAGCGGATCCCGTCGACGGCGCTCGAGACGATACCCCCGGCCCAGCCGGCCCCTTCGCCCGCAGGGAGGAGGCCCGGGAGGCCAGGGACCATCAGGGAGTCCACCTCCCTGGGGATGCGGACGGGCGAGGAGGTCGTGGTCTCCACGCCCACCAGCACGGCCTCCCGGGTGAGGAAGCCGGGGAGCTGGCGCTCGAAGCGCTGCACGGCTCTCGAGAGGGCGTCGCAGAAGCGAGGGGGGAGCACGGTCCGGAGGTCCGCGCCGGTGATGCCGGGGCGGTAGCTGGTGCGCTCCGGGATCGGGTCGACCGGGCCTCTCGGATCCACGAAGCTGGTCAGGCGCTGGGCCGGCGCGCGGTAGCCGCCGCCGCCGGCCTCGAAGGCGCGGGCCTCGAGAGCACGCTGCAGGGCGATGCCGGCGGGCAGCACGTCCGGCCCGCCCTCCCCCACCCCGGGCTCGAGGTCTCCGGGCCGCTCGAGCCAGAAGTCCCCGGGCTCCACGGTGACCACCAGGGCCGAGTTCGCCCATCGGGAGCCGCGGTTCGAGTTCGACATGCCGTTGACGTTGAGGCGTCCGTGCTCCGTGGTGGTGGGGATCACGAAGCCGCCGGGGCACATGCAGAAGGAGTAGACCCCTCGCGAGCCCACCTTGGCTTTCACCGCGTAGGCGGCCGCCTCAAGCTCCGGGTGGCCTGCGTGGCGGCCGTACTGGATGCGATCGATCAACTCCTGGGGATGCTCCACACGCGCGCCGATCGCGAATGCCTTGGGCTCCAGCGGGACCCCGTGGCGGGCGAGCATCCGGTAGACGCCGCGGGCCGAGTGGCCGGTGGCCAGGAGGACTGCGGGCGATGGGAGCTCGGTGCCGTCGTGGAGGCGGACCCCACGGACCTCGCTGGCCGGACCACGCAGGAGGTCCACCACCCGGGCCCCGAAGCGGATCTCGCAGCCGGCCGCGAGCAGCCAGGCGCGCATGCGCTCGATGAGAGGCACCAGCCGGTTCGTGCCGACGTGGGGGTGGGCGTCGACGAGCAAGGAGGGATCTGCCCCGAAGGCTACGAGCTCGCGGTAGACGCGGCGGACCCGACCGTCCTTGATGCGTGTATAGAGCTTGCCGTCCGAGTAGGTGCCGGCGCCGCCCTCGCCGAAGCAGAGGTTGGACTCCGGATTCAGCTCGCCGCGACGGCGGAGTCCGGCCGAGGTGCGGCTTCGAGCCTCGACCGCCTCGCCCCGCTCGAGGAGGATCGCCGGCCGGCCGGCCTGAACGAAGCGCAGGGCGGCCCACAGGCCGGCGGGTCCGGTACCGACGATGATCGGCGCCTCGCCGTGCACCAGGGGACGCATGCCGGTGGGCGGCTCGAGTCTGGGCAGGTCCTCGGGGGGGACCTCGTCCCCGGCCAGCCAGACGTCGACGGCGTAGATGCGCTTGGGCCGGGGGCCGCGCGCATCCAGCGAGACCTTGACCGGCCGCACCTCGACGACGACCTCCTGGGGCACCCCGAGGGCCTCGGCCGCCAGCTCGCGTAGACGCTGCGGGGGCTCTCCGAGCTCGAGGGCGAGCCCGCGGACGCGGCGCGGATCAGCCATCGGCGCCGTAGCCCACTGCACTGAGAACCTTGGTGCTGAGGCGGGACAGGGGCACCTCGCCCAGCTCCTCCCGGTCGAGGAAGCGGAGCTCCTCGTAGCCACCGAGGAGGCGGGGCCGCCCCGACCAGGTGGGGATCGCGAAGACCTCCAAGGTGAGGCGGCGGTGGGTGAAGACGTGCTCCACCGTGGCGAGGTGGGCGCCGACCTCGGCCTCGAGGCCGACCCGCTCTGTGAGGGCGGTGGCGAGCTGGGCCCTACGCGAGGAGCCAGGATCCACCTCGCTCCCCGGCAGCTCCCAGAGGCCGCCGAGCAGGCCGCCGGCCGGGCGCCGGGCGAGGAGAAGCCGTCCCGCGTCGTCGTGGATCAGGCCCGAGACGGCCCAGGCGGGGATCGGGGCCTTGCGGGGGCGCTTGCGGGGCCAGCGGGTGGGCTCTCCCGAGGCCGCGCCGGCGCACCAGGGCTCGAGTGGACATCTCCCGCACACCGGGGTGCGGGGCCGGCAGAGCAGCGCTCCCAGCTCGATGAGGGCCTGGTTGTGGGTGGAGGGGTCGGTCGGATCGACGAGGGCCTCGGCCGTCTCCCAGAGGAGGCGCTGGCCGGGGCCACGGTCGATGGGCTCCTCGAGGGCCAGGACCCGCGAGAGCACCCGCATGACGTTGCCATCCACCGCCGCGGTGGGCTCGTCGAAGGCGATCGAGGCGATGGCCCCGGCGGTATAGCGGCCGACGCCGGGCAGGGTGGCGAGGGTCTCGGCGTCGCTGGGGAGCTGGCCTCCGTGCGCTTGCATCACGACCCTCGCGGCCTGCTGGAGCGCTCGGCAGCGGCGGTAGTAGCCCAGGCCGGCCCAGAGGCCGAGCACCTCCTGCTCGCCGGCCGCGGCGAGGCTCGCGACGTCGGGGAGGGCGTCGAGGAAGCGGTCGAAGTAGGGCCGCACGGTCTCGACGCGGGTCTGCTGGAGCATCACCTCGCTGAGCCAGACCCGGTAGGGGGTGGGCTTGTCGCGCCAGGGCATCGGGCGGGCGGCCTCGTGGAACCATGTCGCCAGAGCGCGCCGGATCGCCTCCGTGGAGGCGGCTGTCGGGGAGGTGGCTACCCCAGCCACGTGTCCAGGCGCTCCCAGGCCTCTCGGATGCGGAGGGTCCTCTCGGTCGCCGCACGCTCGCGGGGGCCGTCGTCGTCGTGGCGATCGGGGTGGTGCTGCTTGATCAGCCGCCGATGGGCGGCGCGGGCGGCCTCCCGATCGGCGCCGAGGGGCAGCTCCAGGGTGCCGTAGGCCTGGCGGATCTCCTTGGGAAAGCCTCGCTTCTCGGGCCTCTCGGGGGGATCGTCAGGCTCCACGAACTCGGCCTGCTCGCCCAACGCCCCTCGGCCGCCCGCGGAGCCCTTGCCGCCGGGGAGGCCATCGAGGATGTCCTCGAGCTCGCCCGGCTCGGCCGAACCATCGGTCCGGGCGCTCCACTCCGCCCGGGCGAGGCGGCTCAGCCGATCGAAGAAGCTCATGGCAGGCCCAGGATAGCACGGGAAGGTGGCACCGAGCCGTCGTGGACGTAGCATGGGAGCGTGTCGAGCGATGCCACCCCGACCGCGAGCCCCACCGAGGCCTACGTCGATCACCTCCGGGTGGTGAGGAACCTGTCGGCGCACACGCTCCGGGCCACGGATGTGGACCTCCGGGACCTGGCGGGCTTCCTCGTGAGGGTCGAGTGGCCGGTGGGCCCGGAGGACGTTGATTCGCGGATCCTGCGTGCCTACGTTCGCGACCTCGCCCGGCGGGTGGGCCAGCGGACCATCGCCCGCCGGCTCGCGACCCTTCGTGGTCTGTACCGCTGGCTCGTGCGCGAAGGACGACGCGACGACACCCCCATGCATGGCATCCAGAACCCGAAGGCCGGCCGGCCGCTGCCCGAGACGGTCCCCGTCGATACGATGGTGGACCTCCTCCGAGGACCCGGTGGCGAGTCGGCGGCAACGCTCCGGGATCGGGCGCTGTTGCACATGCTCTACGCTGCCGGGCTGCGGGTGAGCGAGCTGGTGGGGCTGGACGTACGGGACGTCGACCTCGTCCAGCGGCACGTGCGTGTGACCGGCAAGGGCAACAAGCAGCGCCAGGTCCCGATCCACGCCGCCTGCGCACAGGTCCACCGCCACTGGCTCGAGCGCCGGGGCGAGCTGCTCGGCCGGGGCGGTCGCCGGGAGGATCATGGCGCGCTCTACCTGAACGCCCGGGACGGTGGACGGCTCACGGATCGCAGCGTGCGACGGATCCTGGAGCGCGAGGTGCTCCGGTGCGCCGCGGGGCTGCACATCCACCCCCACATGGTCCGCCACGCCTTCGCGACCCACCTCCTCGAGGGGGGCGTCGACATCCGCCACATCCAGGAGCTGCTGGGCCACGCGAGCGTCTCCACCACCCAGATCTACACCCACGTGGGCATCGAGCACCTGGTGAGCGTCTACGACGCAGCCCATCCGCGCGCCTCGATCGACCGGCACCACGACTGAGCGCCGGGCGCGCCAGCGCCCGAGCGATGAGGACCCCATGAGCGAGCTCGCGATGCGAGGTACCACCATCCTGACCGTCCGTCGTGGCGGCCGCGTCGTGGTGGCCGGTGATGGCCAGGTGACCCTGGGCAATAGCGTGATGAAGGGCACGGCGCGCAAGGTGCGGCAGCTCAACGATGGCAAGGTGATCATCGGCTTCGCGGGCTCCACGGCCGACGCCTTCACCCTCTTCGAGCGCTTCGAGGGCAAGCTGCGGGAGTTCGGTGGCAACCTGCGCCGCGCGGCGGTGGAGCTGGCGAAGGACTGGCGCACCGACAAGGCCCTGCGTCGCCTCGAGGCCCTCCTCGTCGCGGCGGATCGACGCGAGACGCTGGTGGTCAGTGGGGCCGGCGATGTGATCGAGCCGGACGGCGGGGTCGCGGCGGTGGGCTCCGGCGGCAAGTTCGCGGAGGCTGCGGCGAGGGCGCTCCTGGCCCACACCGAGCTGGATGCTCGCGCCATCTGCGAGGCATCGATGGGCATCGCGGCCGACATCTGCATCTACACGAACCACCACCTCACGGTGGAGGAGCTGGAGTCCGACGCATGAGCGAGCTCACCGAACGAGAGGCTGCGGACCCGCGCAGCGCGATGACCCCCCGGGAGCTGGTCCGCGAGCTCGATCGCTTCATCATCGGCCAGCAGGCTGCCAAGCGAGCGGTGGCGGTGGCGCTGCGCAATCGCTGGCGCCGCCAGCAGGTCGAGGGGGAGCTCAAGGACGAGATCACCCCCAAGAACATCATCATGATCGGCCCCACCGGGGTCGGGAAGACCGAGATCGCCCGCCGCCTCGCGCGGCTGGCGCAGGCTCCCTTCGTGAAGGTGGAGGCCTCCAAGTTCACCGAGGTGGGCTACGTGGGCCGCGACGTGGAGTCGATGATCCGCGATCTCGTCGAGGTGGCGATCAAGATGGTGCAGGAGGAGGCGATGGCCCGCGTGGCCGATCGGGCGCGCGAGCTGGCCGAGGAGCGCCTGCTCGACCTCCTGCGTCCCGGCACGCCGCGCCTCGGCTTCGAGGAGCAAGCGGAGGCCGCGGCCAGCGACAGCGCCCGCGAGAAGCTCCGGCGCCTGCTCCGGGAGGGCTTCCTGGACGACAAGGAGGTAGAGCTGTCGGTGGCTGAGACCCGCATGCCCATGATGGAGGTCTTCTCCGGTGGGGGCATGGAGGAGATGGGCATCAACCTCAAGGAGAGCCTGGGCAACCTCTTCCCCAAGAAGACCAAGACCCGCCGCATGAAGGTGGGAGCGGCCTTCGAGCTCTTGCAGAAGGAGGAGGGGGAGAAGCTGGTCGATCGGGAGTCGGTGGTGAGCGAGGCCATGCGCCGCGCCCAGACCGACGGCATCGTCTTCCTCGACGAGGTGGACAAGGTGTCCTCCCGCTCGGGGGTGGGCAGCGGTCCAGACGTGAGCCGAGAGGGTGTGCAGCGGGATCTGTTGCCCATCGTGGAGGGCAGCACGGTCAATACCAAGCACGGCATGGTGAAGACCGACCACATCCTCTTCATCGCCGCCGGCGCTTTCCATACCGCCAAGGTCTCCGATCTGATCCCGGAGCTGCAGGGACGCTTCCCCATCCGCGTGGAGCTCGACTCCCTCAGCGAGGACGACTTCGTACGCATCCTGAGCGAGCCGGAGAACAGCCTGACCCGGCAGTACCGTGCGCTGCTCGCCACCGAGGGGGTGAGGCTCGCGTTCCCCGAGGACGGAATCGGCCAGGTCGCGCGCATCGCGTGGGAGGTCAACGGCCGGCAAGAGAATATCGGCGCGCGCAGGCTCCACACGGTGATGGAGCGCCTCCTCGAGGAGGTCTCCTTCAATGCCCCCGACATGGACGGCGCCGAGGTGACCATCGACGGCCCCTTCGTCGAGCGGACCCTGGCCGACGTGCTCGACGACCCACACCTGGAGAACTACATCCTGTAGCTCTCCGGGAGGGGTGTCGTCCTCGCGTCGCACATCGAGGATCCGCTCAGGGCTCGAGCACCATCGTCGCGAAGGCCGCACCCCATCCTGGCACCGACGGCAGGTCCTGGGCCGCGGCCGGGGTGGGCGTCGTCATCAGGCCGGCGGCGGGCGCCTTCATCCCGGCGGAGGCGGCGTCAGGGGTGGTGACCAGCACGTAGTGATACGTCCCATTGGGAGGGGAGACCTCGAAGACCTCGCCGAGGCGCCGGCGCTCGAAGGGGCCGAGCAGGAGGGGCTTGCCCGCGGGGGGCCAGACCGCGCTGAAGCCTCCCTCCGGGTTGCGCTCGTAGAGGGTGGCCCCCATGCGGATCGCGCTCTGATTCGTAAACTCCAGGGCGACCTGATCCCCCGGCATGGTGTGGGCGACGCTGCGCGCCTCCTCCATCACCGAGAGGCCGAGGGACACGATGTGCACCGCCACCGGCACCCGACCGGCCGCCCGAGCCTCGCCGATGCGATCGAGCTGCACCAGCCGAGCCACGCCGCGGAGGGCGGAGGTCGTATCGGCGCCCGCGGGCAGATCCACCTGCAGATCTCCGGAGCCCACGCTGACCGGGCGACCGCCAGGGCCGAGCTGCACGATCACATCGCCCTTGTCTCGGAGCACCATGAAGCCGACGGTCTCCGCGGCCCTCTTCAGCGCCGAGGAGGCCTCGCCGCCACGGAACGAGGCGGAGACCTGCGGGAGCTGGAGGCCGCTCCGGGTCTTGGCGGGGGCGGCCTTGGCGCCCTCCGGCAGCTCGCGCGCCTGTCGGTCCGCGGCGTGATCCTCGACGGCCTTGCGAGCGCTGGCCTCGTCGAATGCGGCGCCCTTCGCCGCCTCGACGCCGGGCTTCTTGCGGGAGGTCATCCCGCGGACGCGATGGCCTCCGGCGCGTGCGCTGGAGCTGGCTCGCTTGCGGGGCGGCGTTCGCTTCAGGGCCTTTACCGCCGCCGCCGGCAGGAAGCTCACCTGGGGCGAGCCATCGAGGGCGGTGGCGCCGCCGGCCCGGACCAGCAGCTTGGCCGGCCCGGACCACCGCTCCCTCCGGCCATCGGCGAAGTAGACGATCTGGAGCGAGCCGCCCACCTTCACCTCGTAGCGCTCGCCGCCGCCGAGCTGGACCAGGTCCAGCGCGGGCTCCGGGCGTCCTCCGGGGGCGGTGACCGAGACCGCACCGCTTGTGCGCGTGACGAGGCCGATGACCCCGCCCTTGTCTGCAGCCTCGGCGCTCGCCGCCAGAAGCAGGCTCATCGCCGCGGCGGCGACTGCCAAGGTGCTCTTCGTCCTCATGCCGCTCCCTCCTCGAAGCCGTAGAAGGGCAAGACCTCCAGCGGCTCGTCTCGTCCCTTCACTTGGATGCTCTGGGGCTCCCCGAGGAGGAGGCCCGGGCCCGCGGCGTCGGCGAGCTCTCGACTGATCACGACCATGGCACCCATCTGTTTCGTCACACCCTCGAGCCGCGCTGCGGCGTTCACCGTATCGCCAATCGTCGTGAACTCCATGCGCTTGGGCGAGCCGATGTTGCCGCTGACGGCATCGCCCGTATGCAGGCCGATGCCGATCCCGAACTCCGGCAGCTCCCGATCGGCAAACCTCTCCTTCATCCAGGCCCGGAACGACTCGGCCTGGCGTGCCATTCCGTCGGCGGCCCTCAGCGCCCGGCGGGCGTGATCCGGGTACTGCACCGGCGCGCCGAAGACCGCCATGATCGCGTCCCCGATGAACTTGTCGATGGTGCCGCCCTGCTCCAGGATCGGCTCGGAGACCTGCGAGAACCACGCGTTGAGCATCTCCACCACCATGTGGGGGGTCATCCGCTCGGAGATCGTGGTGAAGCTGCGGATGTCGCTGAAGAGGACGGTGACGTTGCGGCCCTCGCCGCCGAGGTCGGGCGCGGCCCCGGAGGCGAGGAGGTGGTCGACCACCTCGTCGGAGACGTAGCGGCCGAACATGGCCCGCAGCTCAGCCCTGCGCCGCTCGCTGCCGCGCAGGCCCAGGGCCAGCCCTCCCACCCAGCCGCCCGCGACCGCTACCTGCATGCCGGCGATCGGCAGGATCAGGTCCGTGAGCCAGGCTCCGTAGCTAGCGAGGGCAACGGCGATCAGGCCGCTGGCCGTCCCTAGGAAGCCGTGCACGATGCCCGGACGACCCCGGATCAGCCACGCCCCGCCGGCGGCGGCGAGGGCCACCAGGAGGAGGTGCAACCACAGGGGGGCCGGGAGGATGTCCCGGCCGCTGAGCAGGCCCTCGATGATGTTGGCGTGGATCTCGGCCCCGTGCATCAGGGCGGGAGCGTAGGGGGAGGGGTGCACGTCCTGGGCAGCGTGGAAGGTGGCGGCGAGGATCACGACGCGTCCCTTGAGCGCCTTCACGTCGGGGTCGTCGGCCGCCCCCTCAGCGAGCAGCTTGCCCAGGGAGACATGGGGAACGGTGCCCGGGGGCCCACAGAACGCTATGGGGCGTCGTTCGCCGGCAGGATCGAGGGCTCTCCCGGCCAGGGTCCAGCTCGCCGCGCTCGGATCCTGCTCTGCGGCGCGGGCGGCGAGCAGGGGGCCCAGGAAGTACCTCGGCGCTTCGGCCTGGTCGCTGACGAGGCGGAAGCCACGGACGACGCCGTCCTCGTCGTACTCGAGGTTGGCCAGGGCGATGTCCTCCACCAGGCCCGGCAGCGAGAGCCAGTAGTCCTGGTTGGGCAGGAGGATCTCCTCGATGCCCTCGGCCCCCTGAACCCCGGGGTCGAAGGCGGTCAACACGGTCTTGCCGGCCGCGAGGGCCTGGCGGAAGGGTCGGTCGAAGGTGGCGGCCCCCTCCCCAGCGCTGAGGCCGGAGCGACTGAGCCATCCCTCGGGGCTGACGGAGAGCAGGAGGTCGACCCCCGCGAGGCGCGCGCCGACCTGATCGAGGACCTCGATGGCGCGGGCATAGTGGGGGGTCCAGAACACCAGGGGTTCGTCCGGGCGCTCCGAGAGGGTAGCCTCGTCGACCCCGATGAGGGCGGTATGCGCGGGGGTGCAGCGCTGCTTCGCAACGCGATGCCAGAGGTCTCCCACGCCGCGCTCCCAGGCCGCGGCCAGGCCGCCGCGGTCGAGGCCGTACCCCGCGGCGGCGAGGAGCACCCAGGCGAGCACGGTCGCGGCGATGGAGGCCCCGGGGCGCGGGGCGGGACGGGGCTGGGAGGGCATCGGTCTCGGGGAGCCTAGCCTGCCTCCACGGTTCCGGGTAGCCTCGCGGCCCATGAAGCCGATCTACCAGGGCGTGCCGACCACCGAGCTCGTCGCTCGGGCGCGCTCCCACTACACGCCCAACTACCGCCAGCGGCCGATCTTCCTGGAGCGGGGAGAGGGCGTCTGGGTCTGGGATCGGGACGGGCGGCGGTACATGGACCTCATCGGTGGTGTCGCCGTGAGCGCCCTGGGGCATGGTCATCCGCGGCTCGTGGGGGCCATCGCGCGGCAGGCGGATCGGCTTCTGCACACGTCGAACCTCTACCTGCACGAGCCCGCCGTCGCGCTCATGGACAAGCTCACCACCCTGAGCTTCGCGGATCGGGTCTTCTTCACCAACTCCGGGGCGGAGTCCAACGAGGCGGCGATCAAGCTGGCGCGTCGCTACTGGTCGGTGGTGCGTGGGGCCCCGGAGCGGACGGGCCTCCTGGCGTTCCACAAGAGCTTCCACGGCCGCACGATGGCCACGATCAGCCTCACCGGGCAGCCCAAGTATCACGTGGGCTTCGAGCCGATGCTGCCCGGCATCGCGTTCGCGGACTTCGGCGACATCGCGTCTGTCGAGGCCGCCCTGGACGCGGCGGGCGATACCATCGGCACGATCCTCGCGGAGCCCATCCAATGCGAGGGCGGCCTCGTGGTCCCGCCGGAGGGCTTCCTGAAGAGGCTGCGAGCGCTCTCCGACGAGCGCGACCTCCTCTTGGTCTTCGACGAGGTGCAGACCGGCGTCGGCCGCTGCGGCGAGTGGTTCTGCTACGAGATCGAGGGGGCCCACCCGGACATCATGAGCCTGGCCAGGGGGCTCGGCGGCGGCGTCGCGGTGGGCGCGATGGTGGCGACGGATGCGGTGGCGAGGGCCTTCGAGCCCGGCACCCACGCCTCCACGTTCGGCGGCAACCCCCTGGCTTGCCGGGCCGCCCTCGAGGTGCTCAGCACCATCGAGGACGAGGGCCTGCTCGATCATTGCTACGAGGTGGG
>CAZEHU010000036.1:0-11350 GCA_964511605.1 uncultured Myxococcales bacterium | reverse complement strand
TGTGCTCGCCACGGCGAGGACGGCCACCAGCAGGATCATCGCGAGCAGTCTCTGCACCTCGCTCCTTCGCGGTGGTGTCCCCGCTACCCCAGGGGGGCTCCGTTCGACTCGACCGGCCCGGCCCCTCGATGCCCGCAGCTTGACACGGGGTCGGGTCGCGGCCCAAGCGCGGCCGCATCGATCCCGGTCCAACCCCATCGTCGAAGAGGCGGCGGGTCAGCCGATCGAAGCAGGCGCCGCCCTCGTGGTCCGTTAACAGCCGAGGGCGCTGGCGATAGGTGCCCCGCCAACCCCTGGTCGCCCCCAGCGTCCCCACCCGCAGTGTCCCCACCCGGGAGAAGAAAGATGATCCGTCGCCTCGTCCTCGCCGCCAGCGCCCGAAGGACCGCCGCAAGCTCATCGACGCCAAGGGCGACATGGGTGCCCTCGGCAAGCAGGACAAGCTCGTCCTCGCCGAGTACGACGCCTACCTCGCGTACTTGCTCGCGCAGACCAGCGAGGCGCGCCAGAACGCCAGATTCTACAACGCCATCGCGTTCGAGGAGAATCACGACGAGAAGCTCGAGTACTACGCGGAGATCGAGGGCAACGAGGGCAAGCGCGCGAGCTCCAAGAAGGTCGCGTCCTACAAGAAGAAGCTCAAGGACGTGCAGATGAAGTGGCGCGACCCGAAGGAGGTCGAGGCGGAGCAGGCCAAGGGCGCTTTCGACGCGTGGAAGAAGAGCGCATCGGAGGCCTTCGCTAAGGAGTGGGACAGCATCCGGCAGGCCGTGGCGGCCGCGAAGCCGAAGCACGACGAGGGCATGATCGCCGTCGAGGCGCAGGAGTATGACAAGGCGCTGAAGGCCCTCCAGGGCGCCCGCGAGGCCCTCTTCAAGAAGGCCTACCCCTCGGCCGTCGCCCTCGACGCCGCCGTGGCCAACGGCACCATCAACAAGGGGCTGAGCTACGAGATCGCCGCGGGCATCGCGCGTATCCACTTCGAGCGCGGCGACCTTGCTAAGCTCTACCCCGAGCTGGCGATCATCCAGGTGGGTCGCCCCTGGCTCGACCAGGCCAAGGAGCTGGAGGTCCGCCTCTACGACATCCTCGGCGATCGGGACGGCAAGATGGCGCCGAAAGCCACCGAGCTCGTCAAACGCTACGCCGGCCGCTACTCCGGCGTGCAGAAGCAGTGGAAGCTCGCCCGCCAGGCCGCGGACGCGCGCACAGGCGAGGCCTACAACATGCTGGGTGTAGCCCTCGAGACCATCAAGCATCGCTCCGCCGGATCCGATCCCGAAGGCAACGCCGGCAAGGTCGTCTTCGTCGAGGAGCCCGTCACCGCGATGAGCGGCAAGAGCCTCCGCTTCGAGCTCGAGCGCTCCTACAAGGTCGCCACCAAGTGCTGGAGCACGGGCAAGGTCGACAGGGGCGCGGTCCACGAAAGGGATCTCGGGTCCCGCCCACGGCGCGGAGGCCGAGCCGATGGCGCCTGCGACGCCTATCGGTAACAGAACCTCCGGGGGCGGCTCCAGTTCTCAGGGCCCCGTGTTCGCGTCAAGCGCGACCTCTGGGAGGACTCGAGCCCCGAATCGCCGGGCGTGGCCCCTTTCCGGGATCGCGCCCGGCCGACAGCGTCAACATCTGGACCGGCCGCGTCTACTACCACCAGAAGTGCAAGTACAAGAACGTCAAGGACGGCTACGTGCTCGTCGCCCCCAAGCCGAAGGGCGCCAAGGTGGGAAAGGGCGACATCGTCTCCTTCTACGCCACCGTGGGCGCGAAGAAGGGCAAGTTCGACCTCGAGCTCGACGATCCGGGCTACGTGCGCGTCGCGCCGAAGGGCAAGACCACGTGGTACCTGGGCGTGAAGATGGGGTAGGAGCTCCTACCGAGTGTTGAAGTACCCCCGGAACCACTCGGTCTCGTGGTGGTCGATGGCCTCCGGATCGGGAGTGTAGTCCGGGTCGGCCTTGGCGCGGAGGCGCTCGAGGGTCTTGAAGTCGCGCTGGCTGACGACCGGGATGCCCAGACGGATGAGCATGGCGGTGGCTACGCCGACGCCGCGGCGATAGCGCTTCTGGTCCTCGGGGACCATGCGGGAGCCGTCGTAGATCACCTGGCTGCCGCAGGCGGCGCTGATGTCGGTCATGATGGCCAGCTCGGCGTTCTGGCCGCGGGCGAAGGCCATCATCGCCCAGGCCCCCTGGAGCAGGGCGTCGGTCAGGTCCTTGCCGTGCTCGTCGAGCACGCGGGCCTTGCGATCGATGACGTCGAAGCCGTCGCCGCCGTGGATGTCCGGCATGGTGCGAGGGGTGCCGAGTCCCTTATCCTCCGGGCAGAAGGGCAACCACTGGATGGTACGCAGCCCCTTGAGGATCCGCAGGCTCGAGCGCATGCCGTAGTCGGTGCCGTCCACGCCGCAGCGCATGCCGGCGATGCAGCCGCTGAGCAGGACTCGCCAGGGCTTGTCGGGAGTCGGCGCACGAAGGCCCGAGATGACGCGCGGGTGTTCGGTCAGCTTCATGGCGTCACCATAGCGCCCCTCCTGTTTCCTGCCGAGTCTCCGCCCGACGCATGATCCGTGGGAGCCGGCAGGGAGGGGAGCAGGACCACCTCGAGCTCGCGAGATGTCGGCCCTCTACGTCGTAGTCGCTCGATTTCGCCGCCAGTTCCCACGGACCTGGAGCTGGCGGGCGCGGCGGGTCCGGCGCCCTCGTCCGTCGAGCCGGCGGGTAGCGCCTGAGCGAGGGGGGAGCTCGCGCCGGGGAGGCGCGCGAGAGCGCCGAGGAGGGACCGCGGGAGAGGCCTCGAGCGCTCAGGGGTTCTTGGCATCGTAGGCCTCCACGGACCAGTGCAGGTCCACAGCGAAGAGGTGGCGCCAGCCTCCCCTTGCGTGGATCGCGACGAGGCGCGATCCACGCAAGGGGAAGGTCCACTTGCGCCCTTTGCGCTTTGCCCTCGCAGGATCCACGGCCAGGAGGTAGTGGTCCCCGCGCATCAAGGGCGGCAAGCCCGCCAGCGGGAGCTCGATGGTCAGGTCGTGGCTCTTGGAGCTGTGGTGGGTGATGTCTTCGCACCACGTCTCCACCTTCTACTCGCCCCCGCGGCCGCGCAGGCGCTCCTCGCAGTCGGAGCCGCTTCGGAATCCCAGCTCGGCGCCCCGATAGGTCCAACGCCTCTTGCCCTTCTTGTCCGTGTAGCGCGCCGGCCGCGCAGCGATCAGGATGGAGCCCCGTCCCTCGAAGGGCTCGAGGCGCCTGGGCAGGAAGAAGAGGTCCGACTGGGTATAGAAGGAGCTCGGGTCGCCGCCCATCTCCAGCACCACGCGCTGGTGGACGCCTCCCGTCTCCGGATCCCGCGCCCAGATCCCCGGGAAGGCCGCCAGCAGCGCGTCCATGTGGGCACGGCAGCCCTCCGCCAGCGCCTTGGGGCACTCCGATCCGTCGCTGCCCCAGCGAGGCCCCTCGGCCATCAGCTTGGCCTCCCGACCCGCGGCCCGCAGCGCCGCTGCACGCCCGAGCCACGTCCGCCAGAGGAGCTCCCGCACCTGAGCCGGCTCGTCCTTGTGAAAGTCCTGGCGGCGCCGCTCCGCCACCTCGCTCAGCTTGCGGTAGATGCGATTGGCGGCCCACTCGTCCTCGCCGTGGCCGTGCATCTTCGCCCACTCGCGGAAGAAGGTCGCGCGGGCCGCAAGGAAGGCGTCCGCCACCTCATCCGCCGCGCCTCTGGAGAGTATCGGGCTGGCGGTGAGGCGGGCCTCGGCCGCGGTCAGGGCCGCATCGGTCCCGGGGAAGACGCGCTTGCCGCTCATCCCCCGCTGGGCCTTGAAGCGCTCGATGCGCTCCTTGGAGGGCTGCCGCCCCTCGGCCGCGTCTGCGGTCGCCATCGAAACCAGCAGCGCGACGCCGGGTAGCAGGAGCGCCCCGCGGCCAGCCAGCGAGCCACGGCGCCTCACAGGGAGGCCGGCGTCGGCGCCTCGGGCTCGATGACCACAGGCACGTCGATCGACAGCCCCGCCGCGGCGAGGCGCAGGGTCGCGGTGCCGGCGTCGAGCCCCTCCAGGAAGACCACCCGCGTGCGCTCGTAGTACTCAGCCCGGCTCGCGTGCTGGTCGTCGGTCTCGTTGTCGTCCGCCCACGGCCAGGTCGTGAAGGCCACGCGGTCCTCGCCGCCCTCGAGGATCTCGCTCGTGAACCCCTCGCTGCCGCTGCCCAGGAGGAGGTGTCCCTCCGCGTCGAAGACCAGCAGCCCCACCCCGCGCACCTGTCCGCGCGGGAAGCTGATCTGCCCCCCCCGCTGGCCCTCGGTCGGCACGTAGATGTCCAGGCTCGCCGCGGCCCCGGTGGGATGCAGGAGAAGGTCGAAGCTGCCGCCGCCCGAGGCGCTCACGGTGACGGCCTGGGTCTCCTCGGGCGCGGTCTTCGGCGTGACCAACGTGTTGTCATCCAGGTTGCCCGCGGGCTCGAAGGTCACCGGCGCCTCTCCCCCCGGTTCGGTAGCGCTCCACGCTGCTGCCCCGTGCCCGATGAGCTCCGTGCCCTCGGCGTCCGACAGCCTCGCGACCAGCTCCACCTGCCCATCCGGCAGGAGGCCCAGGGGCGCCACGAGCAGGTCGTCGTCCGCCGTGGGGTGCGGCACGTCCAGCGCCTCGTCGAAGTTGTAGACCGTCAGGAAGCCGGCGTTCACCGTGCTCGAGGCCACGGCCCCCACCGTCAGCTCCAGGCTGCCCGTCGTCCCACCCGCCTCGATGTCGATGCTGCTCGTGCCCTCAGCGAGGGCGAGCAGCTCCGCCGCGGCGCCCACCTCACGCACCTCGAGCACGGCCGGCGCGGAGGAGGTCGCGGCCTCCACGTCCACCCGCTGCTGGGAGCGAATCGCTCGCACGTGGAGCTCCGCGCCGAGCGCCACCGGCTGCTCCAGCCGGCCCTCGGTGGGATGGCAGCCCTGCGCATCGTCCTCGAAGCTCAGCGGTCCCGTCAGGGCCTCGGGTCCTTCGTCCCCGCACGCTACCGCCCCCTGCCCGAGGGCGACGAGCTGGCCGACCAGGACCGCGGAGGCGAGGGAGCGGAGACGCATCGCCCGCCAGTCTGCCTCCATCCCCCACTCGAGGTCGAGCCGCCGGGAGCACGGAGGAGGTCGAGCCGTCGAGAGTACAGATGTTCAGCCTCGCAAGGCGTCGAGCGCCAGCGCAGGATGGCCCATGGGCGATCGATACCATCAGGCGATCCGAGCGCTCCGCACCGCCGGGGCGGAGGCGGGCGAGTACACGACGACCGGAGCTCTCCTCGACTTCGGTGGAGGCGGTTGGATCGCCCACGTCGTTCCCTGGATCCCCGACGAGGAGGCCCTCCGCGCGACCCTCCAAGAGCGCATCAAGCGCCAGACGCCACGCCCCCGCATGGTGGTCCTCGCCGGTGGGCAGGCCGCCGCGTGGAGCCTCCTCCGCGGCGCCCGAAAGGGCCTCGTCCTCCAGCCCCTCGAGCTCGTGCACCTCCCCGACGACGCGCCCGTGCAGCGATCGGGCCGCGGCAAGAAGGTCCCCGGCATCGCGGCCCTCACCGCCATCGCCGCCACCGCGCCGGGCCCCGCCGACTCGGCCATCGCAATCGGTCCCGAGCTGGCGGCTGACCTCGAGAGCGCGGGCGCTCGCTGGAGCGAGCTCCAGACCTTCCAGAGCCGCCTGAGCGCGCGCCGCCCCGTCGCCACATGGACCCTGCTCACGATCATCGGCCTCGTCTTCATCGCCGAGCTGGTCTTCGGCGGCGCCGCCGATACCTGGGTGCTCTACCGGATGGGGGCGCTGGACGTGCCCTCGGTCCACGAGGGGCAGTGGTGGCGCCTGCTCTCTTGCACCTTCCTCCACGGCGGCCCGGACCACGTGCTCTTCAACGGCCTCGTGCTCGGACTGCTCGGCCTCTTCCTCGAGCGCCTCCTCGGCACGCCCCGCCTGCTCGTCCTCTACGGCGCCTCCGCCCTCGGGGGGGCCATCGCCAGCCTGATGACCCTCGACAACGTCATCAGCGTCGGGGCCTCCGGGGCCCTCTGGGGCATGCTCGCGGCCGACGCATTGGTGGCCTTCGGACGCTCCGACGTCCTGCCCGAGGCTTTCGTCTTCCAGGCCCGCAAGGCCGCCGGCATCAACCTCGGCCTCAACGTCCTCAACAGCTTCCGCCCCGAAGTGGATTGGGCTGCGCACCTGGGTGGGGGCCTCGTGGGGGCCCTGGTGATGATCCCCCTGATGGCCTCGCTGCGGCCGGGCGGGGAGCAGACCCCGGCCGGGCCGATGACCAAGGCGGGCGCTGCCCTCTCGGCCTCCGCCCTCGCCGTCTGTCTGGCATTGGCTCTCGTCGCCGGGGCACCCTGGACGGCTGCCGACGGCTACACGCCCGAGCTCCGTGAGCTCCCGGACCTTGGCATCGCCCTCCAGCTCCCCGCGGACCTTGTGGCCCAGGCCCGGTGTCCGAGGAGTCGGGTGCCCCGGCTATGGCCTTCGGCCGCCTGCCCCGTGATCCCGCGATCGTGGAGGTCACGGTCTTCGAGATCCCCGGCGATCTCCGGCAGCCGGGGCAGATCGTCTCGGCGCGCGCCGAGCTGGTGGCTGCGCTGGGGCAGGTGCCCATGGACGGCGCGACGGTCCGCCAGCAGCCACGCCACCACACCGCCGACGGCGCGACCCTCGCCAGCGCTACGTACGCGCTGGAGAGCGGGGCCGTCGTGGAGCGGGCATTCGGCGGCGACAGCGACACCCTCTGGCGGATCGACACCCTCTTCGTCGACAAGCGAGGTCCGCCCTGGCCCGGTATGGCCGTGCACGTCGCTTCGTCCGGAGAGCTGCTGGCGCCCTGAGGCGACCCGTCGCCATCGGAGGCCGCGCGTGCGTCGTCAGGCGCTGAGGGCCCCCGGCTCGGCCCCCGGTCGCGCCACCGCCTCCCGCACCGCCGTCTCGATCTCCGGTCCGTGCTCCGGCGACAGGGCGAAGACGGTCACGTCCAGCAGGCCGTCCTCGCGCAGGTCTACCCGCGGCGGCCGCAAGGCCGAGGACCAGTGGTGGACGAGCGCCGCACGCTTGACGCGCGCGATGGCCTCCGGGAGGGGGCGGGGGCCCGCGTCGATCACCCGGAAGGTATGGCGCACCGCTCCATCCACCACCGCCTTCCGCTTGATCGCCTTCTGGCTGAGCTGGCTGTACGGCAGGATCGCCTCGTCCCAGTCCGGCGTCTGCAGGGTCAGCGCGCGGTAGCCGATGTGCCGCACTCGGCCCTCGAGGCCCTCGAGCTCCACGTAGTCCCCCTCGCGGCAGAGCTGGCCGCTCCGCCAGACCAGCCCCGAGGCCACATCGCGGATCGCGGCCCAGCTCACCCAGAGGATCGCGCCCACGACCACCACCAGGGCCAGCGGCGCGTACTCCGGGTTCTCGTCGAGGATCATCGGCGCTGCGGTCAGGAGGTAGACCAGCCCCGCGAAGGTCTCGACCACCGGCAGGGCGCGATCGAGGGCCTCCCGCTGGGTGCGCCCCAGCTCGAGCTGGCCGAGGAGGAAGCGCAGCCCTCGGAGGAGGGCGAAGAGCACGATCGCCAGGACGACGAAGAGCACGATGTCGAAGCCGCTGATAGCGAGGGCCCCGTTCACGGAGCTCAGTTCCCCGCGTCCGAGGGCAGGGGAGGGGCCCCGGTCGCGTCCTCGGCGTTCGTGCCCAGGTCCGCGAGCGCCCCCCCGTCCAGCTCCTCCGCCCCCACGTCCTCGGCCTCGAAGTCGAAGATCATCTCGTCCTCTCCGGCCGCCTCCGGGACCTGGGGCTCGTCGCTGATCACGAGGCGCTCCTCCTCTTCGCTGGGCTCGAAGTCTCCGGCCGCGCGCCGCAGGGCCTGCTCGGCTCGCTCCAGGACCTCGGCGGGGCTCTTCCTCTCGAGGCGGAGATCGATCAGGCCCACCTTGCCGGCCTGCCGCACGTCCGGATCACTGGCGACCACCGTGTGGGCGGCGATGTCGGCGATCCGGACGAGCAGCGCGGCCTCGCGGCCGCTTCGGGGGGCCTTCTCGGGCGCGTGGTGGTAGCCACAGGCCATCTCCACCTCCGGCCCGAGGCCCCAGCAGTGGGCCACCAGCAACCCGAGGGCCGGGTGGTAGCGGCGGATGGCGCGCTCGACGGCGGCGGGACGGGGGGGATCGGTCGGGTGCGCGCCCGCGGCCCGGTAGATCACGAGCTTGCCCACATCGTGCAGGAGGCCCGCGAGGTAGAGCGGACCCAGCGGGCCGTTGCCGAACCACGTCGCGACGTCCGCCGCGATGATGCCGTGCAGGCGAGCGGCCTCGGCCTGCTCCTGGAAGCCTCGAGCGCGGAATACCCCCCTCTGCAAGCAGACGGCCATGGAGATGCGCCACAGCTCATTGAAGCCGAGCCGCATGACCGCGCTGCGCAGGCTGTCGGGCCGGTGGCCGTAGACCGGGGCCGAGGCGCGGCGCCAGACCGACTTGATCAGCGCTGGCTCCTGGTCGACGAGGTGGACCACGTCGGCCGCGTCCGCGTCCCCCTCGGCGAGCAGCCGGTTCATCTCCATACAGACCCGGGGGAAGGGCGGCAGGTCCAGATCTTCGCTGTCGAGGTAGCGGCGCAGGCGCTCGAAGAAGGCACGATCGCCGACATCGTTCCCGCCCTGGATTGCGGCGTCCAGGCGCTGCACCACATCCTCGCGACAGCGGGCGGGGTCCTCGTTGGGGGCGACGTGCTCGTGCATCCACGTCGGGGCCTCGCGCAGCCCGGGGGCTCGCGACTGCTTCTGCGGAGGGGGGCGGGACGAGGGTCCCGCCGGCCCGGGCGGACGGGTGCTGCGGGCGTCCTCGCCCGGTTCCGGCCCACCACCGAACAGCTTCTTGAAGAACCCGATCGTTCGCCTCCCGTGCGACATTTGATGGCGACAGCGTGCGGCGGTCAAGGTGCGCGGGCTGGCTTCTCGCCACCGGCTCCGCTTCGATCGGGCGGTGCCCGGCGTTCTCCCCTTTCGCGGGGCGTCGCGAGCGCTCGTTCGCTCGGGGGTCGCTTGGCTCCTCGGCGCCTGCTCCGAGGACCTCCACGCTCCTGCCGCCCGGCGCTGGGCGGCGGATGTCCTGGCGGTCGCCGAGCCCCTACAGCCCGATGCCCACCATGAAGCCGGGCCACGAGCGCACGGCGGCGCCGCCCATCGCCTGGCGCACCTCCCCGCGGCCGAAGCCCGAGACCGCCTCGACGTTATCGTCGAAGCCGATGGAGGTATTCCAGATCGGGCCGCCGAAGAGGTGGAGGGGACCGAGCTGGAGGCCCAGGTTGGCTCGGGCCTCGAGGAGCACCGCTCCCTTCTTGTCTTCGATGGCCTGCGCCTCGCTGGTGGTGCCGGCCCAGGCGTCGAGATCGAGGTACCAGCGCCGCCCGAGGGGGATGTGGCCGCCGAAGCCGAGGCCGCCGACCCACTCCGGGGTGCGCAGCTCCGAGTTCCCGCCGAAGGTGAAGATCGTGTACACGTTCGGGCCGCCGATCTTGTAGCTGACGTTCAGGGCGGTGATGTCGGTCGTGTAGACGCCGAGCTCGCGCCAGCCGTTGCCGACGACGCTCAGGAGACCGATCGAGGTGCCGTCCACGTGGTCGGCGAAGTTGAGCAGGCCGAGCTGCACGCCGTCCACCTCCTTGGCGACGTTGAACAGGCTGATCTGGGCGCCATCGACGGTCTGGGCGATGTTGGCGATCCCCGCGCCCTGGTAGCCCTCGACGCGGCTCGCCACGTTGGCGACCCCGGCGAGCTGGGCCCCCTGCATCGGTCCCCTGACCACGTTCAGCACACCCGCCATCTGGGCCCCCTGGAAGGGACCGCGCACGATATTCGTGACGCCAGCCATCTGCAGACCTCGGAAGCGCTCGGTGGTGATGTTGAAGACGCTGCCCAGCTCGACGCCCTCCACGCGCCGGGCCACGCCCCCGATGATGTTGAACGAGAAGGGGCTGATGACGTCCTCGTGGCTGGCCGGGGAGCCGACGCCGACGTAGGGCAGCAAGGAGATCCGAAGGGGGATCGGCCGGGGCTCGTCGGGCTCGGGCTCGGCGCCCTCGCGGATCTCTCCCTGTTCGCCGAGCTCCTCCTCGAGGATCTCGAGCTCCTCCTCGATGAGGACCTCCTCCTCCTCGAGGTAGATGTCTTCGGGATCGGGACCTGCGCTTCCGCGGGCGCGTGCCACCTCGACCTCCTGTCGCACGAAGACGCGGCGCTCCATGCGGGCGGTGGCGCCGGCCCCAAGGGCGACCTCGGTGGCGTAGACCGAGGTCCCGTCGTGCAGCGAGAGATGGTAGCGGCCGGCGGCGAGGCCCAGCTCCACGTCGTGGCCCACGGTCTTGGCGAGCTCCACGACGAGGTGATCCTCCGGATCGCGGATGAAGAGGCGTCCCTCCAGCTCGCCGCTGAGGATCAGCGAAGAGACGGTGGTCCTCAGATCGGTGATCACCACATCGCCGGAGCCCGCGAGGTCGATATCGTAGTTGGGATGCTGGGGGCCCTTGTGGGTGCGCTCGCTCGAGGCCAGGGTCTCGTGGAAGGCGTGCTGGTAGGCCTCCGAGAGGGTGACGCGGCTGTCGCGCGAGCTATCCGCCGCGCCGCGCAGGCCGCTGACCAGGTGGTGGGTGAAGAAGGAGGCGCCGATGCGATCGGACTCCTGGGCCACCTCGTCCGCGGAGCTGGAGGTGAGGTAGGCGTGGCCCTTGACCTCGCTGGAGTCGTCCACCAGGAAGGGGGCGCGGCGCACACCCCCCTTGGAGCGGAGGAGCGCCCCGGAGGCGCAGGAGTCCACGATAGCGATGCGGACATCGGCGGGGACCCCGTCGAGCTTCCTGCGGACCTCTCGCCACGTGACCTGTTGGCCGGAGGGGAGGAGGCCGCCCTCGTCGGAGTGGCCGGAGTAGTAGAGCACCACCTCGATGCGATCGCCGGAGCGGCGGGCCCTCGAGACCCGCTTGCGCAGGGTGGCGAAGGCGTCCAACAGATCCTGGCGGCTCGGCTCGAGCACCAGCAGGGAGTCCGAGGTGGCGACGCCGCCGAGCTCAGCGAGCACGCGGTGGAAGCTCTGGGCGTCCGTGGCGGCGTAGCGCAGGCGCACGCGCTCTGTGCCGCCGTCGTTGGCGCCGGCGACGAGCGCGAAGCGGCGCACGGCCGCGTCCGCAGGGGCGGCGAGGAGGAGCGCGAGCGTGAGCGTAGCGAGGCCCGGCGCCCACGCCCGGGGAGAGGAGAGGAGCCCGGTCATGGCCGCACCACCTTTACCAGGAGGAAGTCGCTCGCTTCCAACCCCGCCGGAAGGGCGAAGGCGGTGACCATGGCCTGTTCGCGGACCCCCCAACCGGCGATGGAGA
>CAZEHU010000035.1:0-11507 GCA_964511605.1 uncultured Myxococcales bacterium | reverse complement strand
CCGACCTCCCCCGGGCAGGTTCTGCCGCCCACCCCAGTTCCCCTACCCCCCTACCCCTACTCCCCTCCTGAGCCCGAGGCTCCCATGACCCCCATCCAGCCCAACGACTCCCCCACCACCCTCGCCGCTCGCGCGAGCGCGGCCGGCACGGCCCGCGCTGCCGCCCGGGGCGCGGCGCGTGCCCGCCTCATGGCCCAGCGCGGCATGACCCTCATCGAGATCATGGTGGTGATCGCCATCATCGGCATCCTCTCTACGGCCATCGGCTTCGGCGTCGTGAACTACATGCAGAAGGCCAAGGTCGACGCCTGCAAGGCGCAGCTCCGCACCGTCGCCAACGGCGTGGATCTCTTCGCCGCCGAGAACGACTTCCCCTCGGACCTGCGAGACGTCGTGGAGTCGAAGCTGGTGAAAGAGAAGCAGCTCGTCGATCCGTGGAAACAGGACTTCATCTACAACTACCCCGCCACCAAGGGCCAGGACAACGCCTACGACCTCTGCTCGAAGGGTCCGGACAAGGTGGAGGGGAACGACGACGACATCTGCCATGACTGATCGTGTCGCCGCGTCCAGGAGCGCGTGAGGCGGCGCCTCCCAGCGGGCTCGAGGGGCTTCACGCTCATCGAGCTGGGGGTGACCCTCGTCATCCTCGTGATGGTCATCACCCTGGTGGGCATCAGCATCGCCAACATCCGCCGCGCCGACCTCAAGGCCACCAGCGGGATGATGGCCGGGGCCATGCGCTACCTCTACAACCTCGCCGTCATCAACAACACGGCCTATCGGCTCGTGGTGGACATGGACGAAGGGAGCTTCTGGGGCGAGGCGCTGGATACCGACGATCCCTGCGCGCGCTACCTCCCGGAGGTGGGCGAGACCCTCGAGAGCCCGGACGAGGACGAGGAGCGTGGAGAGCCGGTCGACCCACGAGAGGAGAAGCGCGAGCGTGCCGCCGGTAGGAGCGACGCCTCCCTGGCAGCCATCGGGGAGCTGATGGCCGCCGCGGCCCCGCCGCCGGCCCAGGGCTCCGGCTTCAAGAAGCCCAAGGACAACCTGCTCTCCGAGCGCAAGCTGCCCAAGGGCATCGTCGTCACGGGGGCCATCACATCGCACCACGAGGCCCTGCAGACCGAGGGCCGAGTCGCCGTACACTTCTTCCCCGGCGGCTACGCGGAGCGAGCCTGGATCTGGCTCGGTGAGCAGGACCACGCGGAGGCCGAAGCGGAGGTGATGACCACCCTGGCCCTCGAGGCCCTGACCGGCCGCGTGACCCGCCACACCGACCCCCTCGACGAGCTGGACTTCCTCAAGGACGTCGACCGATGAGGGGAGAACGTGGAATTGCGCGCCCGCGCCCGCGGGCGCTCGATGGGTTGCCGCGCACGCGCACGCGGGCGCTCGATGGATTGCCGCGCCCGCGCACGCGGGCGCTCGATGGATTGCCGCGCACGCGCACGCGGGCGCTGGACGACCGGGGCTTCACCTTGCTCGAGGTGATGATCGCCCTGGCGATCCTCGCTTTCCTCATGGCCGCCATCAGCTCGGCCCAGGGCTCCTCGCTCCTGCACGGCGCACGAGTCTACAACCTCACCACCGCCACCCAGCTCGTCGACGGGGTGGTGATGGACCTCGAGGAGGAGTACCGCCTCGACGGCTTCCCCGACAATAGCCTCGAAGGCCGGGGCTGCGACCTTCCGCGGGGCTTCGATCGCTTCGACTGCGAGTACGACCTCCTTGGCCTCGACATCACCACCGACGACTTCTCCGGCCAGGGGGAGGCGGCCACCCAGATGGTCCAGAGCTCCGGGCTGATGCAGATGCTCACCGGGATGGCGGGCGGTGGTGCCGATCCGAACATGATGGAGGACATGGTGGGCGGCGATCCGGACGATCCCACCGCCTCGCGGCCCGCGGACCTGGGCGCCCTCCAGCTCCTCGCCATCCCGGAGGTGCAGGCCCTCTGCGCCATCAACGTGCAGCAGATGCTGCCGAAGCTGCAGTTTCTGCCCTCGATGATCCCGGAGATCATCAAGAAGGCCGGCGCCGCCACCCGCAAGCTGCGCATCCGTATCACCTGGGACGAGGCCGGCCGGGCCGAGAAGACCATCGAGCTCGAGACCTTCATCGTCGCGGTGCCCGAGGCGGAGCAGGCCGAGCAGGAGACGAGGTCGGGCCGATGAGGGCCGGCGCCCGCCGAGCCCGCGGCCTCCACGGCCGCCGCGGCATGACCCTCATCGAGATCAGCGTGGCGGTCGCGTTGCTCTCGGTCATGGGCTTTCTGGTCTACGGCTCCCTGGTCATCACGATCCGCTCCCAGCAGCGGGCGGAGGTGCTCCAGGAGCGCTACCACGCTGCCCGCGTCTTCCTGACGCGGGTGAAGCGGGAGCTCTCGATGGCCTACCTGAGCCTGCACCAGGCGGAGGACCAGCGGACCCAGACCCTCTTCGAGGGCGAGCGCGACCGGGTGCTCTTCAACACCTCCGCCTACGAGCCCATCCAGCGGGACGTCCACCAATCCGATCAGCTCGAGGTCGAGTACCGCCTGGACAAGGACGAGGAGGGCGTCGAGTCGATCATCCGCCGCGTGAAGTACCACATCGACGACGACCCCGGAGATGGCGGCATCGAGGAGGTCATCATCCACGGCGTCGACAGCTTCGAGATCGAGTACTACGACAAGTACGGGGAGGACTGGGATAGCGACTGGGACGTGATCATCGACGATGCGATCACGAAGCGGGAGGAGATGAAGACCCTCCAGATGTTCCGGGATCAGATCGACGATGCCCGCTCCGAGGCCAGCGATAGCGGCGACCTCGGTCGCCAGGCTGGGACCGAGGTGGTGGCCTCTGCCGCCGAGAAGGAGCTCGCCGACCTCGAGGGCGAGGTGATGGACAAGCTCTACCTGCCGAGCCGGATCCGCATCCGTGTGGTCATCGTCGACGAGGAAGATCGCGAGTACCTGCTCGAGACCCAGACCGAGATCAAGGTGACCGACCCCCTCTGGTATTGATGACGCCCCGCTCTCCCAGCAGCACCCTCGCTCCTCGCCCCTCCGGGGCCGGCACCCACGCGTCCGCGCAGCACCCTACGCCGATGCCGCTCCGGGATGCCCTGGCCCTGACGAGGCGAGCCGCACGCGAGGCCGTGCGGGCAGACGTCCCGGGCACCCAACGCGGCGTCGCGTTGCTCATCGTGCTGGTGACCGTCGCGGTGATGGGCGCGCTGTCGACGGAGTTCTCGTACAACACCCGCACCAACATCTGGATGGCCGGCAACGTCACAGCCGATACCCAGGCCTACTATCATGCGCGGAGCGCCATCGAGATCGCGACCCTGGCGGTCAACGCCAAGAAGAACTTCCCGGAGGTGAAGACCGCGCTGAGCCTGCTCGGCAACGCCAACAAGCTCGAGATCTGGCGGCAGGCCTGCGAGTTCGTCCGCATCTTCTCGAGCGGCAAGGCCACCTTCTTCGGCATGGATCTGGTGGACATGAGCCACGAGGAGGCGGTGGGGGTCACCAAGGGCGAGTTCAAGTGCGAGGTCACCGCGGAGGATAGCCGCGTGAACCTCAACGCCGCCTCGACGGATCCACCCCACGTCCAGGCCTCACGGAACGCCCGCAGCGGCGTCATCCGCGGCCAGGGAGGGGGAGGCCGAGGCGGCGGCGGGGCCACAGCGCTCTCCGGCTCCAAGCTGTCTCAGGCCCGCGAGAAGATGGGATTCAAGCTCCTGGGCATGCTGCTGCCCTACATGGAGAGCGGGCAATTCGACAGCGAGGAGGAGGTGCTCGACGTTGTCCTCAACGTGATGGACTGGACCGACGCCGACGACAACAAGACCGACATCGGGCCCGATGGGAAGTTCATCGAGTCCTCCGCGTCGGAGGCCGTCGACTACTCGCAGCACGGCTACGACGTGAAGAACGCCAAGATGGACACCGTCGGGGAGCTGCAGCTCATCAGCGGGATGCCGAGCGACGTGTACTGCAAGATCCGAGACAACGTGACGGTCTTCTCCACCGGCAAGCTGAACATCAACGACGCGGACATCGGCAGCCTCGCCGGCGTGCTCTGCCAGGCGATCCGGGACGAGGCCCAGCGCGACGCGGCCTGCCGCTTCGGCGGGCTCCCAGGCCAGCTCCCGCCTATGCTCCTCGCCCTCGACGCCCTCGAGGGCTGCCGCCGGCTGCGAAAGGCGATCTACTCGACGCCCATCGGGGGGACGACCCAGCTCAAGCAATTCCTCGACCGCTGGTCGGTGAAGAGTGGCTTCCCCCTCAACGTGAACCCTGGGGATCTGAACCAGCACCTGGGCTCGGAGACCCGCATGGTGCGCATCGAGGCCGCGGGCGTCTACCGCGGCACGAGGCGCGCCATCACCACCGTGATCGACATGTCGAACGCCTCGACGGTCTACCACCACATCGACTAGGCAGGACCAGCATGGCCCAGCACCTCATCGGACTCGACGTCGGCTCCTGGTCGATCAAGGCCTGCACGGTCACGTCGACCCTGCGCGGCTTCGCGCTCACCGACTTCGTCGAGCACCACATCCCCCGGGACGTCGACGGCGCTCCGGTCGACGCCGATCGCGCCGCCGCCGTACGCGCGACCCTCGAGGGTCTGACCGAGCGCGACTCCATCCAGACCGCCCTGAGCGGGCGCCGCGTGCTCGTACGCGAGGTCGCCCTCCCCTTCTCCGACGACAAGCGCATCGAGTCCGTCCTCCCTTTCCAGCTCGACGACCTCCTCCCCCGCGACCTCGATGAGATGGTCTTCGACTGGTACCGCATCGAGGAGGACGAGGAGGGCGTCCGCCTGCTCTGCCCGGCAGCGAGTCGCGCCGAGGTGGAGGGCTACCTCGCGGAGCTCGAGGCCGCCCAGGCGGATCCTCGCTCCGTGACCCTCGACAGCCTGGCGCTCGGCAGCCTGGGCGAGCACCTGTACGACGAGCCGCCGGAGGCCCCCGTCGCGTTCGTGGACATCGGGCATACGACGACGACGGTGACCGTGCTGCAAGGCGAGCGGGTCCGCACGATCCGCACCCTCGCGCGCGGCGGCCACCAGGTGACCCTGGCGCTCAAGGAGGCCCTGGGCCTCGAGTACGGCCAGGCCGAGCAGCTCAAGCACGCCCTGGTCCGCCTCGACGATCGGGCGGCAGAGGACGCCGATCCCCAGCTCTTCACGCTCTGCCAGGGCACGACACGCCAGGCCCTCGCGCCGCTGCTCCGGGAGATCCGGCTGACCCTGCATCGGGAGTCCCAGCGCTGGGGCACCCCGGTGGAGCGCATCCACCTGAGCGGTGGCTCGAGCCGTATGCCCGGGCTGGATACGACCGTGGCGACCGAGCTTGGGGTGCCGGTCTCCCCGACCGGGCTGGCGGGCCGCCCGTGGATGCAGCTCGATGCCGAGCGGGAGGAGCTCCTCTCGATGCCCCTGGCAGCTTCGCTCGCCCTCTTGCCCCTCGGCGCCGCGCGCCGTCCTCCGGTAGAGCTCCGCCAAGGGGACTTGGCGTTCGAGAGCGACTTCAAGGCGGTGCGGGATCGTATGGGCTGGATGATGCTCATGGCCGCCGCGATCCTCTGCGCCTTCTTCGCCCACAAGTACCTGACGCTGCAGGTCCTCGAGGATAACCACGAGACCCTGGTGGCGCAGCTCAGGGACTTCTCCACCGAGGTGCTCGGTGAGGAGAAGGAGGACTTCGACTTCGTACGCCAGCGCCTGGCGATGCCGCCGGAGAGCGACTTCCAGGACATCTTCCCGAAGAAGACGGCCCTCAAGAGCTTCTGGGAGATCACCGCGGCCCAGGACGCGGTGAACCAGACCCTGCGTGCCGGGGCCGAGCCCCTGCCCGAGTTGCCCGAGGGGGCCGAGGGCGAGGGGGGGGAGGCCGGCGCTCGGCCCCCCGGTCCCCGGGACGACCCGCCCCCCGGCGCCGAGGGCGAGGGGGACGAGGCCGCCGAGGAGCTCGACGACGGCAAGCACAAGGTGGAGCTCAAGCAGGTGCAGGTGAGCCTGAAGAACGCCTTCCTCAAGGGCGAGGCGAACGACATCGAGGCCATCGAGGCCTTCACCAGCGAGCTCAAGGAGATCCCCTGCTTCTTCGAGGTGGAGACCAACGATACGACCCGCATCAGCTTCGGTGGACGGCAGGACTGGCTGCGCTTCCAGCTCCGCATCGAGATCGACTGCGTCCAGCAGGAGGAGGCCGACAAAGAGAAGGCCGAGAAGGCTCGCAAGGCCAAAGCCAAGGATGACGAGGCCGCGGATGAGGGTGAGGCCACCGATGAGGAGGGCTCACAATGAGCGCCATGGACAGCTTTGCTCGCCTGTCGAGCCGCGAGAAGCTCCTCATCTCGGTGCTCGGTGCGCTGGTGGTGGGGGGCATCATCCTGATCCTGCAGCTCTGGATCGGGGCCGGGGTCGACGACCTCTCCGATCAGATCGATACCCACCGGGAGGATCTGGCCTCGATCTACTCGGATGCAGGTGAGTTCCTCGAGAAGCGGGCGGAGACCGAAGAGATGCGGGCGATGGCGGCGGCGAACGAGGATCTGAACCTCAAGCTCAAGGTCAACGAGCTCGCCAAGCGCATCCACTTCACGGCGCGGAATCGGCGGGGGGAGATCGAGGGGGAGAAGAAGCTCGCGGACGCCCTGCAGTTCGACCAGACCCAGGAGACCTACCTGTCGAAGAAGAAGAAGAAGCGGAAGGCCAAGAAGGGCAAGAAGGACTCGGATGACGGCTACTGGCGCCGTGACCAGCCGATCACCCTGAGCGAGAACGTACCTTTCGAGCAGATCTACGAGCTCTGCGAGAAGCTCGAGGACTCGGACGACCTCCTGTACGTGACCGAGATCGAGATGTCGCGAGACTTCTCCGATGGGCGCATCGCGCGGAAGAATGCCTCGCTCACCGTCTCCACCTTCTACTACAAGGGATCGGAATGAACCTGCGTGCGATCCTGGTGGGGGTGGGCAAGGGGCTGGGCTGGGCCCTCTGCTTCCTCGTCCTCGTGATCTGGTTCTCGGCCCTCGGTTTCCCCGAAGATCGAGCCCGGGAGTTCGTGGAGATCAAGGGCTCGGAGGCCCTCGGTGGGGACCTGCGCGTCGGCGCGGTCTCCATCAGCGGCCTGTACAGCGGCGCGGAGATCAGCGACTTGAGCCTGCGCCTGCCGGCGATCGTCGAGGATGCCGGGCCGGGGGTGCCGATCGCGCCGCCGGAGGGGGCGGACGATAAGAGGCCCCCGCGGATGATGACGGCGGATCGGCTCGACGTGGAGATCGGGCGGATGGCGCTCGCTCTCGGCTCGGTCGTGGAGGCCAGCGCCGAGGCCGACCTGATGGGCGGCGCCGTCCGGGGGATCGACGTGGTCTGGCCGCTCGAGGGCGGCGAGAGCCGGTTGAAGGTCGAGCGCATCGAGGGGGTCCGCCTTGGTCCCGAGGGTCTCTTCAAGGGGCTCATCGGCTTTGACGTGCGCGGGGTGCTCGGCGGTACCCTGGACGTGAAGCTCCATACGCTCGAGGAGCGCCTCGGCGGCGAGGTGGATATCGCGCTCTCGGGGGCGAAGGTGGTCAAGCCGATGGTGCCCACCCGGCAGCTCGGGCCGATCACCCTCAGCGACATCGAGCTCGGCGAGCTGCAGGTGAAGGTGAGCGCGGGCCTCGAGAGCGAGGTGGGCGTCAAGAAGGGTCGCGCGCGCCGCGGCCCGGAGGCCACCGCCATCGTCTTCACCGATGTGGGCGCGAGCGGGGAGGACGTCGAGCTACAGATCGACGAGAAGAGCGTTATCCGCCTCTCGCCGAACACGCCCTTCGATCGGGCGACGATGGACGTGCACCTCGCTGTGCACTTCAAGGACAGCTTCTACGACAAGAAGGTGAAGGGGGAGGACGGCTCGACGAGCCAGCCCAACAAGATCCTGCGCATGGCGCTGCAGCAGGACGCCAAGCTGCGCGCCTCGGTCCGAGACGGGGTGCTGGGCATCGCCTGCCGGGGGCTGGTCTCCAAGCCCGACTGCCGCCTCGAGCCCCCGCGTGTGCGTGGTTTCAAGAAGCGCAAGCCGCGCTTCTCCGAGGCCAGCGCCGGCGAGGAGGACGAGGAGCCCGAGGAGGAGGCCACCGCGGAGGAGGGCAAGGGCGACGAGCCGAGAGCCCGCAAGCCCAAGCGAGAGCGGCGAAAGCGCAAGGTCGAGGGCCGGCCGCCCGCGGGTGAGGGTGCGCGACGCGCCGGCGCCGAGCGACCCAACGTCCGACCCGAGGGTGCGATCGGGGATGGCCCCGGCCGTGCGGTGACTCCGGCCGTGCGGAGCGCGATGGAGCCGATCCGTGCGAGCCCCATGGGCGCCCGCAACCGTCCGATCCCCAAGATCCAACCGAGCCCGAGCGCCGACGACGAAGACGAAGACGACGAGAGCGACGACGAGGACGACGAAGAAGAAGAAGAAGACGAAGAAGAAGACGAAGACGACGAAGAAGACGACGACGAGGACGACGACGAAGACGACGAGGAGGAAGAGCAGGAGTGATCCAGGTCTTCGCCCCCCACACGTCCGAGCTGCTCGGCACCGTGCCCGAGCGCTCCCCCGAGGAGGTGGAGCGCTCCGTCGCCCGTGCTCGCGAGGCCTTCCAGGGGTGGGCGGAGCTCGGCTTCACGGGGCGCGCGCGGATCATGCGACGCTGGCTCGCCGGGCTGGTGCGCGAGCGCGAGGGCCTCGTCCGACGCCTCGTGGAGGAGACGGGCAAGGTCCGCGGTGACGCGACCGTGGAGCTCACGATCCTCCTCGACTGCTTCCGCTACTACCTCGACCACGGGGCAGAGGCCCTGGCGGACGAGCCGGTGACGCCGCGCCTGATGAAGAACAAGCGGGCGTGGATCACCCGCCGCCCGCGTGGGGTCGTCGGCATCATCGCCCCCTGGAACTTCCCTCTCGATCTCGGGATCGGCGAGTGCATCCCGGCCCTCCTCGCGGGCAACGCGGTGCTGCTGAAGCCGAGCGAGCTGACACCCCTCGCGACGATGGAGGCGGAGCGCCTCGCGGCCGAGGCGGGGGTGCCGGCCGGCATCTTCCAGGTGCTGACCGGGGCCGGGGCGACGGGCGCCGCGCTCTGTGAGCACGTCGATCAGATCACGTTCACCGGCAGCGCGGGGGTCGGGCGCAAGGTGGGGGCCGTCGCGGCGCGCCGGCTCATCCCCTGCACCCTGGAGCTCGGCGGCAAAGACCCGATGATCGTGCTCCGGGATGCGGACCTCGACCGGGCCGCGAGGGGCGCGGTGTGGGGCGCCTTCTTCAACTGCGGGCAGATGTGCATGTCCGTGGAGAGGGTCTACGTGGAGGCCGCGATCGCCGAGCGCTTCGTCGCGAAGGTGGTGGAGCGGACCCGGGCCCTGCGCCAAGGCGTGGACCAGGGCTATACCCACGATGTGGGCTCCATGACGCGGGCTGCCCAGGTCGGCGTGGTGGAGGCGCACGTCCAGGACGCCATCGATCGGGGCGCGACGGTGCTCACCGGCGGGGCCCGGCTCGAGGGGCTGCCGGCGACCTTCTACCCGCCGACCGTGCTCACGGACGTCGACCACGGCATGCTGATCATGCAGGAGGAGACCTTCGGCCCGGTGCTGCCGATCATGGAGGTCGACAGCGCCCGAGAGGCCCTCCGGCTCGCGAATGCGTCGCCCTACGGCCTGAACGCGAGCGTCTGGACCCGCGACAAGGAGACCGGGCGCAACCTGGCGCGGGGCCTCGGCGCTGGCTCGGTCTGCATCAACGACGTGGTGGCGAGCTACGCGCTGCCCGAGCTGCCCTTCGGCGGCGAGAAGGAGTCCGGGCTGGGACGCCGGCATGGGCCGGGTGGGATCCGCAAGTACGCAGCGGATACCTCGGTCCTCGAGGATCGGCTGGGCCTCGCGTCCGAGCCCCACTGGTACCCCTACTCCCCGGGCCTCATGGGCTTGGTGGATCGGGTGCAGGGGCTCTTCGGCGGGCTCGGCGGGGCGGTGCAGAGCCTCCTGGGGCGCGGTCCTTCGGGCCGCGGATGACGACGCCGGCGGAGCGCTCCATCGGCCGAGAGCTCTGGGATCTGGCGCTGCCGATCATCGGCATCAACGTGCTCAACGTCCTGGCGCTCACCGTCGACACGATGATGTGTGCGCGCCTGCCGAACGCCGAGGTGGCGCTGGCAGCGCTGGGCTACGCGACGACCCTGACCTTCCTCCTGATGACGGCGGTGATCGGGCTCATGGTGGGGACCGTGGCGCTGGTCAGCCGGGCCCACGGGGCCGGCGAGCACGGGCGGGTCGACCACATCCTGCTGCAGTCCACGCAGCTCGTGGTGCTGATCGGTCTCGCGGTGGCGACCCTGGGCAACCTCGCGGCCGGCCCGCTCTTGACCCTGCTCGGGGCCTCCGAGGCCGCACGGGCGGAGGGGCTCCGCTACCTCTTCCCTCTGCTCTCGGCGGCTTCGTTCACCTACCTGACCTTCCTCTATGGGGCGGTGTTCCGGGGGATCGGGCATACGCTCACGCCTTTCCTGCTCGCGCTCTTCACGAACGTCCTCAACGTCGTCCTCAACTACGGGCTCATCCTCGGCCACCTGGGCATGCCGGCCCTGGGGGTGGAGGGGGCCGGCATCGGAACGGGCATCTCCTACGCGCTGACCGCCGTGCTCTACGTGGTGATCCTGAACCGCCCGAACGGCTGGAGGCTGCACCTGCCGGTGAGGCCTGCGCGCATCGACCCGAGCCTGACGCGGGAGTTCTTCAACATCGGCGCCCCTGCAGCGGCGGACGTGCTGGTACTCAACGTCTCCTTCCTCGGGGTCATCGGGATGATCGCGCGCCTCGACGAGGTGGCGGTCGCGGCCCACAACATCGGGATCCGAATCCAGGGCCTGGCCTTCGTGCCCGGCATGAGCATCTCCCAGGCCGCCGGTGCGCTGATCGGGCAGTCCCTCGGGGCGTCGGACGTGGCGCGGACCCACGCGGTGGTGCGCGCCACCATCGTCCAGTGCCTGGTGATCATGTGCTTCTTCGGGGTGCTCTTCATCGTCTTCGCCGGGCCGCTGGTCGCGCTCTTCGACGCCCCGCCGGGCTCCGCCCTCGAGCTGCTCAGCATCGAGTGGATCCTGATCCTCGGCTACGGCATGCCCATCTATGGTTTCCACGTGGCCTGGATGGCGGTGCTCCAGGGCTCAGGGGCCACCGGCACCTCCTTGCGCATCAACATCATCTCGACCCTGGCGCTCCAGCTCCCCATCGGCTGGCTGCTCGCGTTTCCCTTCGACCTCGGCGTGGCCGCGGTCTGGTGGAGCTTCAACATCGGCTTCGCCCTCAAGGCGATCCTGGAGGGTATGGCCTACAAGGCCGGCGGCTGGGCGAAGACCGGCGTGCACGTAGAGACCGGCGATCGATGACGAGCCCTGGCCGGGCTCGAGGAGCCCGGCCAGGGTCTGTCAGCCAGCGCGACGGTACTCGGCCCCGCGGCGGTCGCGGGTGAGCATCCCGTAG
>CAZEHU010000034.1:0-11536 GCA_964511605.1 uncultured Myxococcales bacterium | reverse complement strand
CCGCGGTCCCGCCGGTCCCCGTCGCGCGCGGTGCCAGCACGGTCGGAGCCCCACTGCCAGGGCTCTCACAGGCAGCGGCCAGGAGCGGCAGCGCCAGCAAGAGCATGCGGGCGCGGTGCGGGCGGGGCTCGATCACGGCGACACTCCCTCGGGTGGCGGGGCCTCTCCCTCCGGTGGCGGGGCCTCGGACCCTGGGAGTGTAGACGAGCGCCGGCCACGACGCTTGAGGCTTCGCATCCACTCCCCGAAGCCCCAGAGCTCCGCCTCCACCTCGATGAGGTGGACGTTCTCCGCGTCCAAGAAGCGAGGCAGCGCGAGCGGGTGGTGCTCGGCGCTCGCGAGGCCAGGCTCGCAGGTGGTGGCGCTCTCGATGTCGAGGGCCTCGAGCCAGGGGAGGTGCTGCTCGGACCATTGCCCCGACGGATAGCAGAGGTGCACGAGCCTCTCGCCTACCAGCGGCTCCAGGTAGAGGCGATTGTCCATCACCTCGCGGCGCGCCTCCACCTCGTCGACCGGCAGCCTGTGGCGGTGGGTGTGGAGCTGCACGTCGAAGCCTCGCGAGCTCAGCTCCTCGATCTGTTGCGGCTCGAGGAGGTGGAGGGCGCGGGAGCGCTCGAGGGCCTCGAAGTCGACCCCGAGCCGCACGGAGAGGGAACGGGCGAGCTCGTTGCGAGCCTCCGCGTCGAGCGCCTCCTCCCCCCAGGCTGTCAGCTCCTCCGCGAGCCGCGTGAGCGCCGCCTCGCCCACCAGCGACCTCGGTCCCGCTGGACCCCCAGGGATCCCCGGGGCCAGCCCGTCGAGGTCGACCCGGCGCGCCTCGGTCCTCCAGAGGACGTACTGGAGCGCCAGGTTGAAGATAGGGAGGCGCTGATCGCAGTAGTAGCTCGTCACGTAGACCGTCGCTGGCAGATCGCGGGCCTCGAGCTGAGGGATCGCGTGCTCAAGGAGCCCCTGGAAGCCATCGTCGATGGTGAGGACCACCGCGGCCTCGGGCAGCCGATCCTGGCGAAGGCGCTTGGCCGCCTCGCCGAGCGGCAAGACCGGGAACCCGCTGCGCACGATCAGGTCGAGGCGCTCCGCGAAGGTCTCCGGGCGGTGGAAGAGGCCCGGCCGGAACTCCGCCAGATCTCCATCGTGGACGCCGTGGAAGCACAGGATGCGGAGCCGACCGGCCGCCCGCCGGCGCGCGAGGCGGAACAGACCCGCGCGCCGCGCGGCGGTGTAGACCACCCGCTTCAGCGGTCGATGGATGCGCCCGAGCACGGCCCCATGGTAGCGGATGGAGACGCTGACGCGGAGGCGCCCCATGATCTGGATCGTGGCCCTCGCGGCTTTGGCCGCCCTCGCCTTATCCGGCCCGGCCTCCGAGTGGGGCGGCGATGGGGGCGCCTGCGCCGTCCCCCACGCTGCATGCTCCGCGATCGAATGACATCGTGTAAGCTGGCGCGCCCGTGACGATCCCCGCCGATGCCGTCCGCGCCTACCACGACACCGGCCACCTGGTCCGGGAGGGCCTCGTGGGGGTGGCGGAGCTGGAGCGCCTGCGAAGGCGCCTGAACAGCCTCGCCACCGAGCTGGGCCGCCGGGAGTTCGACGAAGGGGAGGGGGGCCCGGAGGGCATGCTGGAGCGCTACCTCGGCTCCAAGTTCGGAGTAGGCGCCTTCTGGGATCCGACCTTGCCGAGCCCCGCGGAGCTGCCGCCCGAGCGGCGAGTGGAGCGCATCCACCGTATCGGGCACGGCGTGCACAGCGACCCGGAGCTGGCGCCCTTCCTCCACGAGGGGGCTATGGCCGAGGTGGCCGCGGAGCTGCTCGGAGGGCCCGTGATCCCGGTGCAGGCCCTCTTCATGGTCAAGCCCGTCGGCAGCGAGATCGTCTTCGTCGCCCATACCGATGGCGCCTACATCCGTGCCGAGCCCGCCGGCCTCGTGGTCGCCTGGCTCGCGCTCGACGATACCGATGAGCACAACGGCGGCGTCGAGGTGGTCCGCCTGGGCGCCGAGGGCGAGCGGGTGCTTCTCCCCCTCGCGGCGGGCTCCGCCGGGTTCTGGACCGGCGAGACGGTCCATGCCTCCGCCGCCAACCGCTCCGCCGCGCCGCGCCGCGCGCTCATCGCCTACTACGTGCACGCGGGAGCACGCTACGAGGTCGAGCCTTGTCGTCCGGAGTGAGCGCGCTCCTGGCTCTTTTCCTCCTCGCACAGGCACCCGAGCCGGACGCCGTGACGCCGCCCAGCTTGAGCCGCTTCGTGCAGGCCGAGCTGCCGCCCGGCACCGCGATGAGGGACGCGGACGTCGTGCTCGTGCTCACCATCGACGTCCTCGGCGCAGTCACGGCCGTCGAGGTGCGGAGCGGCATCGGGGAGCCCTACGACGGCGCGGCGACCACGGCAGCCAGGCAGTTCGGCTTCGAGCCCGCCCGCGCCGGGGGAGAGCCCATCGCGGTCATCGTCCCTTTCACCTACCAATACCGGAAGCCGACGCGCCGAGGACCGATCCTCGGCGAGCGCCGGCCCCGCGCGGACCTCGAGCCGGCGCCTGGGCATAGCGTGGTGGGCCGCCTCGTCGAGAAGGGCACCCGCTCCCCCCGCATCGGCTTCCCGGTGCGGCTCCGTGATCCGCGCACCGGCCGTGTCCGAGAGGTCGTGACCGACGCCGAGGGACGCTTCAGCTTCGATGGACTGCCCCCGCGAAAGCAGCAGCTCCAGGTCTTCTCTTCGAGCTACCGAGACCTGCGCAAGACCGTCGCGACCGTAGAGGGCCCGCCGGATCCCGCGCGGGAGGACGTGACGCTCTACCTCCAGCCCGGGGGCTACTCCGCGTTCCGGACGGTGGTCCGCAAGGAGCGCGAGCCGGCGGCGGCGACCCAGGTAGACCTCACCGACGACGAGCTCCGCAAGGTGCCGGGGACCTTCGGGGATCCCACCCGCGTCGTGGCGACCCTGCCGGGGGTCTCGCGCACCCCCTTCGGCCTCGGCTTCTTCGTGGTCCGGGGCGCCAACTTCGAGAATACGGGCTTCTTCATCGACGGCCACCCGGTCTTCTACCTCTACCACCTGCTCGGCGGGCCGGGGGTGCTGCACCCGGAGCTCATCGGACGGCTCACCTTCTACCCGGGCGGCTACCCCGCGCGCTACGGGCGCTTCGCGGCGGGGGCCGTGGTGCTCGAGACCAAGGATCCGCCCCGCGATCGCTGGCACCTCGACGCGGAGGTGGACCTCTTCAAGGCGTCGGCGCTCTACAGCCAGCCCGTGGCCGACGGCAAGGGGCAGGTGACCATCTCGGCGAGGCGCAGCTACTACGAGCTCATCCTGCCGCTCTTCACCGACGGCATCGACCTCGAGTACACCGACTACCAGGCCCGCTTCACCTACGACCTCCGCCCGAACCTCCGCCTGAGGGTCATGGCCCTCGGGGCGGAAGATACGTTCGCCGCCACCGGGATAGGCAGCGACACCGATACGGACTCCGCCCTGCTGTCCATTGGCTTCCATCGCCTCCAGGCCGCCCTTCACTGGGATCTGTCGCGGGCGCTGGCCATGACCCACAGCGTGATGGCCGAGCTCGACCACACCAACAACCGCCGCATCGCGGAGGGGGACGACGATATCCGCGCCTCCGCCACCATCGGGGTGGTCCAGCATCGCGGCTGGCTGACCTGGAAGCCGGACGATGACCTGATGGTCGAGGGGGGGCTCGATACCATCGTGGGCCGTGCGGGCTTCGATCTCGAGTTCCCCACCTTGCCCCCCCTCGGCGATCCCAAACCCCCGAAGTTCGATCCCATCGTCATCCCGACCCGCATCGAGGGCGCGGTGCTGAGCGTGGCGCCCTACGTCCTCGCTGAGTGGGAGGTGGCACGGGGGTTGACCCTCCTGCCGGGCGTCCGCGCCAACGCGGACGTCTATGCGGAGCGGCTGCACTGGACCGCCGATCCGCGCCTATCCGCCCGCCTGGAGGCCAGCGAGCTCCTCACCCTCAAGGCCATGAGCGGAATGAGCCATCAGTTTCCCCAGCTCCCGGAGTTCGAGGACCCCTACGGCGATCCGACGATCCCGATGGTGGAGGCGATCCAGGGGGCCCTGGGCTTCGAGCTCGATCACGAGGACTGGCACTTCAGCCTGGAGGGCTTCTACAACCACCTGTGGAACCTCTCGCGGCCGAACGCGATCGTGGCCTCCGACGGCGAGGGCCTCGAGCGCGTGCTCTGGACCAACGATATGCAGGGCCGCGCCTGGGGGGCCGAGGTGCTCCTCCGCAAGCGCATGTCGGGGCGGACGTGGGGTTGGCTGAGCTATACCCTCTCGAACGCCGAGCGCCTGCGCCCTCCGGCCGACTGGATCCAGTACGAGCTCGACCAGACCCATGTCCTGAACCTGGCGTGGTCGGTGGCGCTCGGGGGCGAGGTGACCATCGGCGCGCGCTTCCAGCTCGTCAGCGGCAACCCCTACTACCCGATCACCGGCGCGACCCTCGACGCGGACAGGGGCGAGTACATCCCCACCTTCTCCCAGACGCGGGGCCGCCTCGAGCCCTTCCACCGCCTCGATGTGCGCATCGACAAGCGAATCCGCTTCGAGACCTGGCTGCTCGACGTCTACCTGGACGTGCAGAACGCCTACAATCAGGTGAACCCGGAGTCGAAGACCTACGAGTACGACTACTCCAAGCAGATCGCGGGACCCACGATCCCTATCCTGCCCACCTTCGGCCTGCACGCGGCGTTCTGATGACGACGATCCCCCGCTCCGCCCGCGCGGCGGCCGCTATCGCCTGCGTCCTCCTCACCGGAGCGCCAGGCTGCAACGCCGCCGAGCCCAAGAACCCTACCCTCGTCCAGGAGCTGCGCGTCCTGGCGGTGAAGGCGGAGCCGCCCGAGGTGGGGCCCGGTGATAGCGTCGAGCTGGAGGTCCTCGCGGTCGATCCCGAGGGCCGCGACATCACCATCGAGTGGTGGGCCTGCGTACAGCCGGAGCCCGGCTTCGGCCTCTTCGGCGCCGGCCCGGCGGCGGGGGCGAGCGGCAGCAAGGGCTATGCGGTCCTCGAGGATCGCACCTGCGCCGATCCCGACGCGCTGCTCGGCCACGCGCTCGGCACCGGCACGAGCGCTACCCTCGAGGTGCCGGACGACCTCTTCGACGACGACGGCCTGTGGGCCCAGGCCCTCGGATTGCCCGAGGATCTTCCGCTGCCCGACGGAGCGATCGACTTCCTCCTGGCGGTCGCTGGCGTGAACATGACGGTCTTCGTCCGCGCCAGCGTCGAGGGCGAGGTGGAGGAGGCGATCAAGCGAGTGAACGTCTCGCTCTCCGGGGATCCCAACGAGAACCCGGCGGACGTCGCTTTCGACCTGGTCCTCATCCCCGACGGCGTCGATGAGCTGCCGGAGCCCGCGGACGCCACGCCCCCGACCGGGCGACGCTGCTTCGTCGGCGAACAGGACGTGCCCGCCGTCGTCTCCACCGGCGACTACCAGATCACCGCCCTGAACGTGCCCGATCCGCCACCGACCTATCCGGTGCTCGTCGGCGGGGAGACCGGCGACGACATCCTGGGCATCACCGAGATCGAGGAGGACCTCTTCTACAGCTTCTTCACCACCGCGGGGGATCTCGGCGAGGAGGTCATCAAGAGCGCCCGCGAGCGCGCCGTGACCTGGCACATCGGCGCCGAGGACAGCCAGGAGCCGATCGCCTTCTGGGTGGTCATCCGGGATGGCCGCGGCGGCACCGAGTGGTGCGCCTCGGAGGTGGCCGTCGTGCCGTGAGGCGTTGAGCTCGGATCTCCGTACGGGTCCTCAGGGGCGAGCGCTCAGAAGCCGTCCGCGAAGGTCCCGTTCCACCAGACGCGCACACCGCCGAGGCCGCGGCCCACGAGGTCGGGATCGCCGTCTCCGTCGAGATCCGCCTCGACAAGGCTCGCTACATCGCTGAGCGGCAGGGACTGCTCGGTATCGGTGAAGGTGCCGATCCCATCGTTCGACCAGATGGCCACGCCGCCATCCCCGTGTGAAGCGACGAGGTCCGCGTCCCCGTCGCTGTCCACATCGCTCACGATCAGCTTGTGGATCGAGGAGCTGCCGCCCAGGGAGGGCTCCAGGTGGAGCTCGTGACCCTCCATGTCCAGACAGGGCTCGCCGCGCAGGCCGAGGAGCCCGTGGCCATCGTTGTACAGGACGTAGAGGCCCGCCTCCGGATCCCCCTTGCTCGGATCGAGGACGCTGAACAGGCCTGGACGCGCCACCACATCGAGGGCTCCGTCCCCGTCGAGGTCGCCCGTGAGCATCTGAACGATCGGAGGCAGCTCGAGACCCTCGCAGACCGTCTCGTAGTCCAGGCCGCCGACGTGCTGGAGCAGCTCGGCGTCAGGCTCGCCGCCGCTCGGGCCGGTGACGCCGACCGCGAGGACGTCCACGTGGCCAGGGCGGAGGGCGAGGGGCCAGGCCAGTCCCGTGATGTCCAGCACCGGCTCGGCGCCGTCCTCCGGGGGCGAGAAGAAGGCGATGTCGTTCGTGAGGGTCCAGCGGAGGGACCACTCCGGCACCCCGTCCCCGTCGAGATCCACCGCCGGGATCTCGGCGAACAGCGCCTCCCCGAGGCCGCCGATGAGCGAGTCGGTGCCGAGCGTGGCGGAGGCCTCCTCCACCAGCTCGAGGGTCTCGGTGACCTCGTAGCGCGCCAGCTCCAGGTTGTTCAGCTTCGCCCCACGGAGCACGAGCACGTCGAGGTCCCCGTCTCCATCCCCGTCCGCGATGCGGGCATCCTTCAGGTCGTCGATCGGGGTGAAGGAGGCCTCCTCGAGGAAGGGGCCCGGGGCCTGAAGGATCGAGACGCCGGCCTGCCCCCCGACGCTGAGGGGGCCGGTGGTCCGCATGCCGATCAGCTCGACGCCGCCGTGCCCGTCGAGGTCGCCGGCGTCGATTCGCTCCACCTCCACGGGGCTCACGTCCTCGTCCTCGAGGTCGAAGGAGAAGCTGCCGGCCCGCAAGAGGAAGACCGCCGTCCGGACGTCGCTCTCGTAGCCCTCCTCGTCCACGAGCTGAGCGTAGACCGCGTGTCCCGCGCCGAAGCCCTCGAGGCTCGCCTCCTCCGCGCCGAAGTCGATGTCGAGGACACAGACGTGGATCCCCTCCTGGAGGACACAGGCTTGCGCTCCCTGAACCGAGAGCTCGGTGACGGCGTAGGAGAACGTCGGGCTGGGGGAGACTCGGGCTGCCACCGCCTGCTCGAAGGTCAAGCGGGCGCGGACGGCCGCCAGCTCGGGGCGATCGATGTCCACCACCACCTCGCCGTCGACCTCCAGCTCGAAGGGTCGGACCCCGGCCCACTGCGCCTTCACCGGCGACAGGGGCACCGCCACGGTGGCGCCCACGGCTGAACCCGGCTCCATCGCGAAGGGGGCCGAGAAGCCGTAGAGGAGGACGGTATTGCCCGAGGGATCTCGGACCTCCGCCACCACCACACGATCGGCTCCATTGGGGACCCCCTCGATCGAGAGCTCGAGGGTCTGGCCCACGGCGCCCGTGGTGATGGCGTCGGGCACCAGGACCGTGCTCGCGGACTCGTCGCCGCTCGGCCAGGCCTCGACCCGAGCGTGCAGCAGCACCTCCGAGCCCATCGGCAGCGAGTCGGGCCAGCTCAGCTCCAGCGAGGCGCTCCCGGCCTCGGGCGAGGCGGAGCAGGCCCCCGCCACCAGCGAGAAGGCGGCGAGGGCTCCGGCCATCGGGCACGTCGGTGACCACGACATGATCTCGGTCGAGCTCCCATGTCCGGGGGACCGGGCGATCCTACGCCTGCTGCCAGCGCTTCGCACGCCCTCGATCGCGGCAGATCGAGTAGACTGTCGCCCGGAGGGAGGTGATCGATGAACCGGGCACGCGCTGCCCTGTGGGTTGGTGTCGTCGCAACCTCGGGGCCTACGGCGGAACCCCGGAGGCGACCAGCGCCTCCGACGCGCCCCACTGCCCGTGCGGACCCTGAGGGAGGATGCCCGACGTGACCTCCAGCCTCCGCCGAGCGCTGAAGCTACTCCTCGTCGCCGCGCTCGGCGCCTGCTCGCTCGTCGAGGGCACCGTCGCCGGCACCGTGGGGCTCACCTTCGTCTGGGAGGCGCCCCCGGAGGAGCCGGTCTGGATCTGGGCGCGGGTAGAGGGCTCGCAGGATGGGGGCAGCGCCAGCATCCAGGCCTCGGCGGGGCCGGCCCTCTTCGAGGTGGGCCAGCCCCTGGACCTGGCGCTGGCGGCCGTGCCGAACGGAGCGGGCAAGGTGGTCGTCGTGGAGGTGCGCGAGGAGCCCTCCACCGCCGCCAGGATCATCGCCTACGGGCAGAGCGAGGCCTTCGCCGTAGCGGCCTCGGAGCACGTGGACGTCGAGGTGGCCATCGCCCTCGGCGCCCCCGCGCCGGAGGCCTCCGGCGCGAGTGTGGAGCTGAGCTTCGGTGGGGAGCTGAAGGCGGTCGCCAACGCGGAGGATGTCGTCTCGGCGACCCTGACGACGCGGACCGAGGGCGCGATCGGCCTGGTGGTGGCCAACGACTTCGACTTCGTGGCGGCTCGCCGGGATCTGGTGATCGGGGAGGCGGAGCCTGGCTTCTCGTGCACCGTCGATGGCGATGGGGTGGACGTCTGCGAGCTCGACGGCTGGGACCTCGACGAGGGTCCCCTGGCGGGCACGGGGGCCCGCACGATCTACGTGAAGTTCACCGACGCGGCCGGCTACGAGACGGCGGTCTATACGGACAGCGTCGTGGTGGATACAACGCTCCCGGTGGTGGCCCAGGTGGTGCTCGAGCCTTCGATCGTCCGGGCCGGGGAGTCGCTCCACCTCACGCTCACGGCCAGCGAGGCTATCGCCGAGGGCGGGGCCGAGCTCCAGGTGGCAGGGGAGGGCGGTCCCACCCTGCTGGGACCCCTCTTCCTCACTCCGAGCGTCGTGCGCTGGACCGGGACGGCGGAGGGGGCCCACGAAGGGACTCCCTGGCTCTTCGAGGTGGAGCTCGAGGACCTCGCGGGCAATGAGAGTGATCCGCAGCCGCTCGTGGACGCGCAGGGCGAGGCCGTGGCGCTCCACGTGGATGCCACGCCGCCTGCGCTGGTGGCGTCGACGCCTCCAGACGCGGAGGCGCTGCGCTTCGGGCTCGCGACCACCGAGGCGCTGGCCTTCCCGTTCAAGGTCGAGGAGGCGTGGCCGCCGGCCGGTCTGCCGGCCGCAGTCGGCTCGTGTGAGGGATCGGCCTGCCCGGTGATCGAGGTGGGGGGCGTCGCCCGTGGCCTGGTGGCGCGCCAGCCCGCCCTCGACAGCGGAGAGATCCTGGGATTCCAGTACAAGCTGGAGCCCCAGGCGGAGAGCTGGAAGCCGATCGAGGCGGAGCTGGACCTGGTGATCCGCTGGTCGGATGCCGCCGGCCACGACGTGGCGCTGCCGCTCCCCTTCACGCTGGACGTCGACTTCGTCTCCCCCTCCGCGAGCTGCTCGATGCAGCCCGCCGGCCGGGCGCTGGGCGCGGGGGAGGCGGCGCGGCTGTCGATCACCGTGTCGGAGTCGCTGGCGCCTGGATCGCCCCTCGTGACCGTCGAGGGCCTCGACCTCGCCGAGGTGATCGAACCCGGGCCCTCTACGATCGTATGGGTGGGCGAGCCGCTCGCGGCCGGGAGCGGCGGGACGGCGACCTTCTCCGTAGCGCTCGAGGATGCCTTCGGCAATCCGACCCCGGTGGCCTGCTCCGGCGAGCTGGGCCTGGACGGGGCGCCGCCGGCGGTGATCGAGGGCAGCACTCTCCAGAGCGCGATCCTGTTGGCCGACGGAGACGTCCTGGCCGGCAGCTTCACCGCGAGCGAGCCGCTGGCAGAGGTGCCCGAGGTGCTGGTCGGCGGCGCGGCCGCGGAGGTGGCGCACGACGGAGGCGAGGACTGGTCCTTCACGCTGGAGGTCGAGCAGGCGCTCGGCGCAGGGCCCAAGGGCTTGGCGATCACGCTGGTGGACGAGGCGCTGAACTCGGTGGTGGAGACGAGCGCCTTCGAGCCGGTGGTCTTCGACTTCGCGGGGCCCGGCGTGGCGAGCGGGGCCGTGGCTCTGACGCCGGACCCCGACAACCCCCTGTCGAAGGTGGAGGCGGCAACGGTGGGGACGAGGGCGACGCTCGTCGTGATCGCGGACGAGGCCCTGGATCCAGAGGCACCGATGGTGGCGACGGCGACGCTCGGGGAGGTGCAGCTCGTATTCGAGCTGGCCCCCGGCGGCTCGAGCAGCACCGGCGCGACCTTCGAGCTGCTGGTGCCGGAGGTTGACGCTGATGGGGATCCCGTGCTGGATGGCCTCTATGCGCTGGGCGTGGTGTGGTCGGATGGGGCGGGGAACGAGGCGGAGACCACCCTGGCCGGCGTCACCCTCCCGGTGGATGTCACGGCGCCTGGCCTCCTGGTCGATCAAGCAGCGGTGACCTACCTGCGCTCCCCCTGGGGTGGGCAGGCCGCCGAGGAGCTGGGCGGCTTCACGCTGCCTGCGGGACCCTACTTCGCGCTCGCGCCCTCTGATCCGCTCAGCGGCGTCGATGTGCTGCCCGCCGCCACCTTCGAGCTCACGGGACAGGAGGGGGTGGCGCAGCCGAGCCGGATGGAGGTGTGGAGCGATGCGTCGTCCAGCTCCCCGCTCGCGAGCTTCGAGGCGCTCTCGTCGGGGGCCTGGCCGCGGATCTCCCTCAGCCAGGTGGACCTGCCGACGGTCTGGGTGAGCGGCATCGATGCGGCCGGCAATACCTCGGAGCGGGTGCCCCTCGAGGCGGTGGAGTGGGTCGCCAGCTCCAAGAGCACGCTGCTCGGAGCCAGTCCCCATCCGATGCAGAACACGACGGAGGCCTGGCGGGGCCTCGAGCCGGAGGCCCCGACCGCTCAGCTCGTCGATCTGGAGGACGGGGCGGCCCGGGCGTCCGCATCCGCGCGGTGGATCGAGGTGCCGCGCGGCGCGCCCTGGCCCGGGGCTCGGCACGGCGCGGTGATGGTCCATGATCCGATCCGGAACGTGGTGACCCTCTTCGGTGGGGCGGTGGCCGGCTATTGGGACCCGGCCTCGCTCTCCGATCAGTGGGAGTGGGATGGACGGCGCTGGACCGAGCGAGATCTTGCGCTCTCCCCCTCCGCAAGGACCGCGGCGGCCGCATGCTGGGATGGATGGCGCGGGCGCACACTCCTCTTCGGGGGGCGGTTGGTCTCCGGCGTCGTCGAGAGCTGGATGGACGAGCTCTGGGAGTGGGATGGGGAGAGCTGGGAGCAGCAGCTCCCCTCGCTCGCCGAGCCTTGGCCCATCGGCCTCAGCGGGCCGGCCTTCGTCTTCGACGGGCGGCGCGGCAAGGCGGTGCTCTACGGCGGCTTCTCCGCGGACCTGGGGCACCAGGGCCGGCTCTGGGAGTGGGACGGGGAGAGCTGGGCGATGGTGGACGCCAGCGGGGAGCCCGGGGTCCGGGTCGGCATGGCCGGCACCTGGGATCCTCTGAGCGAGCGAGTGCTCCTCCTCGGGGGAAGTGATGGTGAGCAGAAGTGCGCC
>CAZEHU010000033.1:0-11607 GCA_964511605.1 uncultured Myxococcales bacterium | reverse complement strand
GCACGATCACCGTCGCGTCATCGACCCTCACCACCTCCTCCTCGCTGATCCCCACCGGGACCTCGTCGAAGAGCACCGGACCGTCCAGCCCGCCCAAGCCGGTGCCGAAGAGGCGCAGGATGCGCCCTCCGGCCCGGGCCCCCTCTGGAGGATCGACAGCGAGGAGCGAGGTCTCCTCGCTCACGTAGGCGTAGCTCGCGGGCACCAGCGCGCGTGAGGGGCTTCCGGTGACCGAGGCCTTGCCATCCACGACCCGTACGTCCACCCGACCCGACACCCCCTCGGGGACCTCGACCAGGAGGCGCCCCTGCTCCACCAGCTTCACCTCGGTGGCCTGCCGGAAGCCGAAGAGCACGACCTCGTCCCCATCGAGCCCCGGCCCCTCGAGGGTCGCCGTATTGCCGCCCTTCACCGAGCCCCCCTCGGGCGCGACGGCCTCGACGGCGAAGGGCGCGGAGAGGGTCAAGAGGTCCGAGGCCAGCACGCTCTTGCCGCCCACCCGCACCTCGACCGCCACCGGGCCCGGCTCCCCCACGGGGGTCGTGATCATCAGGGTCCCGCTCAGCGCATCGGAGTCCAGCACGCTGGCGGACGTCCCCCCGATCTCCACCGAGGCGTCGTCCGCGTTGGCCCCGGCGATGGCCACCGCCACCGGCGCGCCGCCCGCAGCCGAGCGCGCCGTCGGCCAGAGGTTGGTGATCCGGAAGCTCTCGTCCTGCGTATCGACGTAGGCGTACCCGCCCTCCACCACCACAGTGCCCATCGCCCCGGAGAGCGACAGGTCCACCACGCCCGGCAGCCCCGGAGGCGAGCGCACGGTGATCGAGCCGCCATCCCCCGGGCTGACGGTCTCCGCGGGTGTCTGTCCGAAGCGCACGGTGGTCTCTGGATCGAGGGCCGGCCCGTAGATCGTGACCAGCGTGCCGCCGAGGTCCGGGCCGGCGATGGGGGCGATCCAGCTCGCCTCGAGCTCGTCGACATAGCGGAAGGCCCTCGGGAGGGTGCGCTGCTCGAAGCCGCTCGAGGCGATCACGCTCACCTCACCCGGATGCCCGAGAAGGCGCGACGGGAGCAAGCCCACGATGGTGCTGGAGCCCTTGCGCTCCGCCTCCTCGAGCAGACGCCCCCCGATCAGGACGCGGGTCTCGTCGGTGAAGTGCTGGCCGGTGATCGTCACCTCGACGCCGCCCTTCACGAGGCCGAGGGTCGGCGAGATGGCCTCCAGCACCATCGGATCCCGGTAGAGGTAGGCCTCCTCCAGCACCTCCTCCTGGCCGTCGGGCAGGATCACGGTGATGTCCACGAGCTGGGGCTCCTGGGGCGGGGCATCGCAGTTGATGCGACCCTCGTCGAGGACCAGCACGCCGGTGGCCGCGATCTCTCCGAAGCTCACCACCGCGCCGGGCTGCATCCCGCTGCCGAAGATCGAGATGCGCTCGCCGCCCGCCGGCTCGCCGAGGCTCGGGTGGACGCGCTCGAGCACCAGGGGGATGACAGCATCGGCCGCGTCCGCGGCGTCCGAGGTGATCACGTCCTCGGGCTCGGAGCGGTCGGGGTTCGGCACCGAAGGGCAGCCCACACCGAGCGGCACGACCACGAGCAGGCTCGAGGCCGTGAGGAGGGCCAGGAGCTGTGGGACTCCGCGCACTGCGTCTCTCCGTCCGGTCTCCTGCAACCTACCGGGGCCCAGGAGGTGCGCACAAGGAGCGGGACCTGGGACAGGGCACGGCTTGACGGTCGTCGGAGGCGTGGGCCACGGTGCCGGCGTGGCGCAGGACATGCCCCAGACGCTCTCCCTGAGGGAGCGGGTCCTCGAGGCGGCCAAGCGCCTCTTCATCACCCGCGGGTTCAATGCCTCGAACCTCCGGGAGATCGCCCGCCAGGCCCAGGTCAGCATGGGCGCGATCTACCACCACTTCGCCTCCAAGGAGGAGATCTACGAGGCCCTCCTGCCCAACACCGCCTTCGCTCAGGCCCTGCCGCGGGTGGTGGCGCTCTTCCGCGCCGAGGACTTCCCGGAGAACCTCGAGGAGATCGCCCGGGCCATGCATCGCCTGGTGCGGGAGCACCCCGACGACTTCAAGCTAGTCTATGTGGACGTCCTGGAGTTCCAGGCTCAGAACGTGGCGGCCCTCTTCGACGCCCTGCACGCCGCCTTCGCCAGCCAGGCCGAGGCGGCGCTCAGCCGCCGAAAGGGAGAGGGCGAGCTGGCCGACGTGCATCCCAAGGTCTTCACGCGCTGTGTGGTGGCCCTCTGCCTCTACCTCCACCTCGAGGACGCGATGCTCGACCGGGATCTCGGGGAGGAGGTGGGCGTGGACGACGACGAGCTGGCGCGGCAGATCGGCTCGATCCTCCTTCATGGCATCCTGCGAGGCTGAGGTCCTCCAGCCCGGGATCCGCCAGACGGGAACCTGTACGGCTCGGACCATCGAGCTATGCTGACCCTGTGAGCGCCCTCCCCCCGCCGCTTCCACCCGACGCAGGTGTCCCCTCCGGCTCCACGGTGCGGGTCCTCATCGTCGAGCCCGATCCGACGAGCGCCGGCCACCTCGCGGCCTTCTGCCACGAGCACTTCGGCGCCCGCTGCACGGTGCTCCGCGCCCGGGAGGGCCGCGAGGCCCTCGACATCCTCCAGGAGCAGGACTGCGCCATCATCCTCTCCGAGGAGCACCTCGGCTCGCTCCGCGGCATCGACATGTTCCGCCAGGCCCGCCGCCTGCAGCCGGACGCTGTGCGCCTCCTCGTGAGCGCGCGCCTCGAGGAGGCCCGCATGGTGGAGGCGATCAACTCCGGCGAGGTCTTCCGCTTTGTGCGCAAGCCCTGGACCGGCCCGGAGCTCGAGTCCTCGATCCGCAACGCCCTCGACTGGCGCGAGCACGGCCAGAGAATGCGCGGCCTGCTCTCCGAGCTCCGGGATACCCATGTGGAGCTCCTGCGCTCCATCTCCGCCCTCGAGCGCACCCAGCAGCAGATGATCCACGTGGAGCGCCTCGCCACCGTCGGGCGCCTCGCCAGCGGCATCGTGCACGAGGTGCGCAACCAGCTCACCTCCCTCCTCGGTGTCTTCGCTATGCTCCGCCACGACGAGGGCACCGTCGCCTCCATGGCCGACGAAGGGCACCGCACGGTGCGCCAGCTCGTCGAGCGCATCTCCTCGATCGAGTCCTTCGCCCGCGGCGGGAGCTGGGTCTACGACGTGGAGGAGGTCAGCGTGGGCGAGCTCATCGACCAGGTCCGCGCCCTGCACGACCTCGAGGTGGGCGGCCCCACCTTCCTCCTCGCGATGCGGCCCGAGGTGCGGGGCCACCGCTTCCGCCTGGACATCGACAAGGTGGCCCACGCCCTGCTCGCCCTCCTCAAGGAGGGGCAGGAGCGCCTCGGTGGGTCCGTGAGGATGCGCGCCTCGATCCTGCCGGACGCCTCCCTCGAGCTCCTCTTCACCGGCGGCGACAGCGCCCCCCGAATCCGCGACAGCGGCGTCCGGCGCCTCCACGGCATCGGCGCCGATCCCGCCGTCGACGTCGTGCAGATGATCGCCGAGGCCCACGGCGGTGAGCTCCTCCTCGATCCTACCGGCGATCCACGCGACTACGCGCGCATCGCCCTGCCCCGAAGGTAGGCACCCGAATGGCGGATGGCGGTCCCAAGAAGACCAGCGAATTCCGGCGCTTCGATACCGCCGCCGAGCGCCTGCCCGAGGCGGTGCGGCGGCGCCTCGACCGCACCCTGAAGCGCAAGGTCGTCGTGGTGGACGACGATCGGGTCACCCTGCGCCTCTTCCACAAGCTGGTGCCCAAGGGCTGGCTCGTCGAGACCTTCGACAACGCGGAGGAGGCCCTGGCCGTGGTGATCGCGGACGATCCCATCGCCGTCATCGCCGACCTTCGAATACCCGGCCAGGACGGAATCACCTTCCTCGGCCAGCTCGCCCAGGTTCGCGACGGCGTCCGCCGGGTGCTCATGTCGAGCTTCCGCGATCAGGGCGACTTCGTCCGCGCGATCAACGAGGCGGCCATCTACCGCTTCCTCGCTAAGCCCCTGACCCGCGAGACCGTCCACGATGTCCTCGACGAGGCCCTCGCCCAGCGACGCCGCGAGCTGGCCGTCGAGTACCTGGTCGAGGACCTGAGGGCCCAGAACGATCAGCTCGCCGCGGCCTCCGTCGCCCTCGAGCAGCGCCAGGCCCACCTCCTGCACTCCGAGCGCCTCGCGGTCCTCGGCCGCCTGACCGACGGACTCGCCGAGGGCATGCGGCCGCTCCTCGCCCAGCTCGACAACGTGCGCGGACGCCTCCACCGGGCGGTGAAGGATCCCGAGGATCGAGAGCTCGTCGCTATGGGCAAGGATGCTGTGGAGTCCGTCCGCGACATCGTCGATCACATCGGCCGCTTCACCCGCGACGGCGAGATGAAGGTCCACCCGGTCCCCACCGATCTCCGGGAGCTCGTAGCCCGCAGCGTGCGCTTCGCCTGCCTCGACCGCCGCTTCAAGGCCCGAGAGGTGGAGACCCGCCTCGACGCCGTGCCCCTCACCAACGTCGACCCCCGCCGCGTCCGGCAGCTCCTCCTGAACCTCATGCGCAACGCCGCCGACGCCACCGGCGAGGGCGAGACCATCGTGGTCCGGGTCTACCCAAAGGACGAGGAGGTGGTCATCGCGGTCCGCGACACCGGCCGCGGCATGCCCGCCCACGTGATAGAGCACATCTTCGAGGACTTCTTCTCCACCAAGGGGCAGGACGGCCTGGGCCTGGGCCTGAGCCTGAGCCGGCGCATCGCCCAGGAGCACGAGGGCACGATCCGCTGCACCTCCGCGGTGGGGCATGGCACCTGCTTCTTCGTGACCTTCCCGGTCATGAAGCCGGACAAGAGGGCGGCGATCACAGGCCCCATCGAGGTCCCTGAGGTGGCCACCGAGCTGGGGGAGTGATCCGGGAGACCGCTCGGGGCGAGTCGATCCCCCGATGAATAGCCGCGGCGCCGAGGCGTCGATCGAGCTGGTCCGGCGGCGCGCGTGCCGGATCAGGAGGCTCCCGCCGTGGCTCGATCGACCAGCAGATTCCTTGCTCTCCCCCCCCCCTCTCTCCCCCTCATCATCCCCCTCGCCTTCGCCCTCGCGGCCGCCTGTGGCTCCGCCGCTCCCGGCGGACACATCGAACCGGTCGAGTCCGAGGGGGTGCTCTCCCCCGAGGCCCTCGAGGCCCACCTCGACCACCCGGCCGACCCCACCGGCGCCGACTGCGTCGGCCACCTCCACTGCGAGGACGCCGACCCCTGCACCGAGAATCGCTGCATCGAGGGCACCTGCGAGAGCCTGCCTATCCCCGGCGGCGCCTGCTGCGAGGTGGAGATCCTCTGGGCCTCGGACCTCGACGACAGCTCCGCCGCCGCGATCAACGTCGGCCCCATGAGCGCCGGCGTCGGCTGGCACCCGACCACCACCTGGGCCGCGAGTCCCCCCACCAGCCTGGGCTTCACCCATCCCGAGCAGGGCTCCTACGCCGTCGGGGTCGCCGTGGCCGGCGCGATGAGCCTGCCGCCCCTCGAGCTCGCCGCCGATCGGGTCCCCCGCCTCAGCCTGCAGCTCGCTGCCCTCGTGGAGACCTCCCCCTTCCATGACCTCCTCGTGCTCGAGGCCGACCGGCTCACAGAGGCAGGCGAGGTGATCGAGACGATCCCCCTCCTCGACAAGTCCGACCTGCCCCCCACCGCTTTCGATGGCTTCGCCCTCGTCTCGGTCGCCCCCCAAGAGCTCGCCGGCGAGCGGGTCCGCTTCCGCCTGCGCTTCGACTCGATCGATCACCACGACAACGACCACCCCGGGGTCTTCGTCGACGACCTCGAGCTCGCGGCCACCTGCCCCCTGATGGGGCCGTGCGGTGTCGACGCTGATTGCGACGATGGAGATCCCTGCACCTCCGATGCCTGCAGCCCCGAGGGGTGTGTCCACCAGAGCAAGTGCTCCCTGGACGATGGCCCGGCGGAGGGCACCCTGGAGCCGAGCGCAGAGAGCACGGTCCTCGGTGATCCCGGCGCCGCCACCGGTGGTGAGTCCACCGAGGAGCCCGACGCAGACCCGCCCGAGGAGCCCGTGGGCGATCCCTCCGGGGAGCCCGGGGGCGATCCGTCCGGGGAGCCCGTGGGCGATCCCGCCGAGGAGCCGGGCAGCGACCCCGCGGGCGATCCCTGCAACAGCCCCGAGGCTGGCCCCGACTGCTGCACCTCCCACGAGCACTGCGACGATAGCGACGCCGCGACCCTCGACGTCTGTGAGGGCGCCACCTGCACGTGGACCCCGAACCTCGACCTCTGCACCTCCGACGCCGACTGCGTGGACGGCGAGCCCTGTACCCTCGATAGCTGCCAGGGCGGTACCTGCGCCCACGCCGGCAGCTTCGGCGCCGCCTGCTGCAGCTCGGACAGCGTGGTGGAGCTCGCCGACTTCGACAGCGGCCAACTCGAGGGCCTGTACGTCACCGACAACCTCGAGGCCGGAGTGTTCTGGACCACCGACCCGACCCGCTCCTCCGGCGGCGACTTCGCCCTGTACTGCGGCGATCCTCTCCCCCAGACCTACGCCATCGGCGAGCGTGTGAAGTCCTCGGTGACCACCCCGCTCTTCGCCGTGCCGGTCGGAGGCTCAACCAGCGCTGGCTTCCAGCTCCTCAAGCAGACCCGCACCACGCCGGACTACGACGTGCTCCAGGTCTTCGTACTGCGCGGGGGGGCCCTGCAGGAGGCCTGGTCCTCCAAGGCCCTGCCCTCCGGCACCACCGGCCCGGCCTTCGAGGCCACGGCGGTCTCCCTCGACGCCTGGGCCGGACAAGCGATCCAGCTCCGCGTCGTCTTCGACTCCGTGGACGGCGGCGCCTCCCCGGACCTCGAGGGGGTCTACCTGGACAGCCTGGTAGTCGAGACCACCTGCCAGTAGGCAGGAGGCCCCGCTCCACAACCCCTCCGGGTTTGCTAGGCTGCACTCGTGGCTTCACGCGGGCACTGGTCGAGACGTCGCTTCCTGGGCGCCACCGCTGCCCTCGCGGCCGGCGGTGCGCTCGGAGCGCGCTCCGCGAGTGCGCCTCCTTCCCTGCGCTGGGGGCAGCTCGAGGGAGTGCCCGATGGGCCGCTGCCGCTCCTCCTCGAGGGCGTAGATCAGCCAGCAGGGAGCAAGCTCCTCGTGCGCCTGGAGGTTCAGACGCCGCGGGGCCGGATGGAGCTCGAGGGGCCGCCCCTCGTGGTGGACGGCCAGGGCCGAGCCGAGGCGGAGGCGCGGCTGCCCTGGCCTTGCGGTGATCACTTCGTGGTCGGCCGCTTCGCTTACCACGCCCGGGTGGAGCTCGGCCCCGGCCGGGTGCTCCGGACCGCGGCGCCCGCGGGCTACCTCGTCCGCCCCCTCGCCTGGCACGCATGAGGGGATCGCTCCGCCTGCGAGGCGTGGCTCCGATGGAGCTCCTCGCGCTGGCTCTCGCCCTGCCGCCCGAGGTCCGGGCCCAGGCGACCGACTTCCCCCAGGCCAAGATCAACATGGTGGACCTCAGCGCCGCCCCCGAGGTGCGGATCTGGGTCTCCCTCCTCGACAAGCGCCTGCACCAGCCGGCGATGGACAAGTGGCTCGAGAAGCTCACGGTCATCGAGCGTCCCCGCCGGGGCAAGCGCCGGGATCTGTTCACCATCGTCGATGGGGAGCCGGCCCTGCCCGAGCTGGAGGAGGACGAAGATCCAGGCCCCCTCGACCGAGATGCGCCCATCACCCTTGGCACGGCCGCCGAGCAGCCAGGGGGCATGGCGGTGCTGGTGATCGTCCCCGGCTCCGGCGAGGCCGCCCACCTCGGCAGCCTCGGCCAGCGCATCCAGGAGGGGGTGGGGCAGCTCTTCAAGAAGCTCGGCAAGGGCCACCGCATCAACGTGATCTGGGCCACCGACCAGCTCGCGAGCTGGGTGAAGGCCAAGGGCCGGACCCGCGAGCTGACCACCCTCACCCCGGAGATCCTCGCCCGCTGCCAGGCCACCCAGCTCGAGGAGCTCGAGCGCTACGGCGAGGAGCCGGAGGAGGAGGAGGAGGAGGAGGACGCACCGAGGGGCCTCGATCCCGAGTCCGCGTGGTGCGGCCTGAGCGCGGAGGTGGAGGGCCTCGACGAGATCATCCACAAGCAGCCCTTCCAGGGCTTCTATCCCCACGTCTTCGGGCTCGGGCAGGCCCCGTGCGGGCCGCCGGAGCAGCCGCGGATGGCGGCCGGTCGCTTCGGGACGCAGGCCACCGCCGAGGAGGCGGAGGAGGACGAAGAGGGGCGCTCCGGCGCCCTCGCCGAGGCCTGGGGCCCGAGCGCCCTGGACCTCGGCCTGCGCTGGCTCGCCGAGGGAGCGGGCCCCCGCCAGCCGCGGGCCCTGGTCCTTCTCGGGGACGGGCGCGACGGCTACATCCACCGCCTCGAGGAGTGCCGCACCTTCCAGCAGGCCGGCTGCCGCAAGAGCTTCAAGACCTGGAACAAGCAGCGGAGGTGCCTCGAGGAGGGCCAGCAGAACCTCATCATCCGGGATCAGGAGGCCTTCGCGCGGCGGCTCGGGGGCTGGCTGGCCCTCGCTACGGCCAGCGGCACCCGCATCTTCACCCTCTCCACCCCCGAGGCCAGCGAGCACGAGCGGGAGCGCCTCGAGCTCCTCGCCTGGCGCACCGGGGGTACGAGCCGCCAGGCCCGAGACGCCAACGAGCTCGGCGAGCGAACCATCGAACTCGTCGAGGAGCTCACGGGGCAGGTGGTCGTCACCTTCACGGATCGGGACGCCGTGCCGGGCGCGGAGCGGCGCTACCAGGTGAAGCTCGAGGGCCAAGGCCATCGCTTCGTGACGCCCCCCTTCGAGGCCACCGTGGCGCCGGTCGCGGAGGGGTTCGACGTCACCCTCGCCAGCATGCGCCAGAGCATGCGTGGCTCCCTCGGCAAGTACGGACTCTGGGCGATCCTCGCGGTCGTCGGGCTGATCCTGATGGTGATCTTCTTCAAGCTCGGCAAGAAGGCCCTCGGGGCCGCCAAGGGCAAAGCCAAGGGGGCCAAGGGCGGCGCGGCCGCAGCGAAGAGCAAGCAGGCGGCGGCCAGAGCGGCGGCGGCGAAGCTGAAGAAGGCACGCGCGGCCGCGAAGAAGGGAGGCTGAGGGGATGAGCCAGCCGACCTGGGACTCGATCATCATCGCGGGCGAGCGCTTCACCCTCGGCAGCGGCGTGAAGGTGATCACCCACGAGGATCCCGGGGGCTGGTCTTTCGAGAAGGAGAGGCCCGCGGCCATCGCGCGCATGGGCTCGTCGCTCTACGGCAAGCGCTACCTCGAGGGAAAGCCGGTCAAGAGCCTGGAGCAGCTCGAAGGGGTCGTCACCCAGGTGGTCCTGCATACGGACCTGACCCGGGACTCCAAGCTCTGCTTCGACGTGCTGGTGGATCGTGGGCTCTCGACCCACTTCATGATCGACTGGGATGGCACGGTCTACCAGGGCCTCGACCCCCTCTACGAGGCCTTCCATGCCGGCGAGGCCAACGCGGCCTCGGTCGGCATCGACCTGAACAACCGGATGCGCAACCTGGAGCGCGAGCCCTCCGAGCCCCCCTACCCGCGGGAGCACGCCCGCAAGGGGGAGATGACCCAGAAGGAGTTCAAGCGACCCAAGTCCCCGAAGATGGTGATCAACGGCGGCTCGGTTCGGAGCTACGGCTACACCGATCCCCAGTACACCGCCCTCCTCGCCCTCCTCAAGGTGCTGGTGAAGGTGATGCCGGGCATCAAGCCCTTCGTCCCCCTCGACGAGACCGGAGAGATCGTGCCCAACGTGCTCGAGGACGGCGCCGGCTTCTCCGGGGTCCTCGGCCACTGGCACCTATCGCCGAGCCGCTGGGATCCGGGCCCGGGCCTGGACTGGCAGCGCGTCCACCACGGCCTGGCGCGAGAGCACAACGCTTTCCCCCTCGAGCTCCTCGACGGCCAGAACATCGCCACCCTGCTCGAGCCCAAGCGTGTCGAGGCCTACGCGGAGCGCTACTACAGCAACAACGAAGAGAGCGAGCTCGGCGGCTGGTATCCGGTGGGCCGGAACCAGCAGTGGCACGGCGGCCTCCATCTGAACACCCGGAAGGCCGGCCAGGAGGTCTTCGCTATGTTCGACGGGGTGTTGGTGGCCGGCCGCATGGGCCGCCGCCCCTCGGAGCGTGGCTCCAACAACTTCCTCTGCCTGCGCCACGACCTCGAGATCCCCACCCGCAAGAAGGGCGAGACCAAGAAGCTCACGATCTTCAGCCTCTACATGCACCTCCAGTACGTGGACGTGGAGGAGCGAGGCGCCCACTCCCCGGACTGGGTCCGGGCTCTCCACCGCATCGATGAAGGGGCGGCCGAGGAGGCGGCGGCGGCCATGGAGGGAGGCCTCGCCGAGGACGAGGAGGAGGATCGGGCCGGACCCCGCCCCGGGGCCGAGGAGGACGAGGAGGAGGGCCTCTTCGCGAGCGACGACGAGCTCGACCCGGAGGACACCCCCATCGAGGACAAGCCCTACCTCGAGGTGGGTAGGCACATCTCGGCGTTCAAGCGCGGGGAGGTGGCCCTGGTGGAGTGGCAGGACAGCCCGGTGCGAATCTCCAGCGGCGAGCCCATCGGCAAGGTGGGTCAGTTCGGGCCGCCCGACGACTGGGAGCCGACCTTGCACGTGGAGATCTTCGCGCCCAAGGGCTGGGATACCGCCATCGACCTCGGGGTGCACGGGCGGCACTTCGTCGAGATCGAGGGGGACCTCGACGGGGACCTCTTCGTGGAGACCCGCCAGCTCCTCGACCTCTTCGATCCCTCGAGCTGGATGGCGAAGAAGGGCACCCTGGTGGCCAAGCGCGTGGTGGATCCGGCCGAGATCGAGTCGTTCTACAACAACACCTATGAGGGCCAGGGGGCCAAGGCCTGGCTGCGCAAGGCCATCACCCGCCACGTCAGCGAGTGGAGCGACCAGGTCGACTGGGTGCAGGCCTTGAGCGCTGCCGAGGATTGGAACGATCGCATCAAGGACATCAAGGGGGTGCTCGAGCAGTCGGGCATCTTCCGGGGCGCGCTGAGGCAGGTGCTGCCCTTCATCTGGCTGAATCGGGAGGTGGCCGAGCATATCGGCCTCGACACCACGCCCTGGGATGGGGTGGTCTACCACTTCCACCCGATCCACTTCCTGCTCTGGCTCACCTACCACTCGAGCCAGCGCATCCAGGTGATCTCCAAGGGCCTCTCTCTCGCCGCCATCAAGAAGCGCATCAAGAAGGAGGAGCGGCTGCGCAAGGCCGGCAAGCTCCAGGAGTCGGATGCCTGCATCGCCGCCGCGATCGAGCTCGAGGACGTGGACAGCTCCAGTGCTCGGGAGGTGCTCGAGGACTGGTGGGAGCTCGAGGACCAGGGACAGTGGCGGATCGAGCGTGAGGAGGAGGACATCTGAGGGGTTCCGTCCAGTCCGGCGGCCGGCGCGGAAAGCACCTGGATCTGCGGGGGGTTGTGGGTGCGCATCGAGAGCTTGCCTCCCCTTGGGCGATCGATTACCTTCCGCCCCCCACCGGCCGGGCCCGATTCTGGAGGAGTGGCCGAGTGGTCGAAGGCA
>CAZEHU010000032.1:0-11647 GCA_964511605.1 uncultured Myxococcales bacterium | reverse complement strand
CCACGATGCGCCGGCGGATCTACCTGAGCACCCGATCGCGCGCCTCGGCCAGGGCCGCGACATCGTCCGGGCTCGGCGGCGCCTGGGCCTGCGCAGGCGTCGGGATCGGCGGGGGGGCCTCGGCAGCCGGGGGCACCTCCGCCGCAAGGGGCGTGGGGGGCGGCGGCGGGGCGGGGCTCAGGCTCATCGCTTCCTCGGGGCGTTCAGGGGGCGCGTCGGCGCAGGAGCTCGTCGGCGCCGCGCTCGCGGGCGGCGAGCTCCACGAGGGCCAGGCCGTCGTAGACCTCGGCGAGGAGCTCGTGCACGTCGGGGTCGAAGGGGTTGATGCGGATGGCGTGCTCCAGCTCCGCGCGCGCCTCCTCGAGGCGGCCCAGGCGGAGGTAGGCCTCGCCCAGGTAGAGGCGTAGTAGCATGTAGTCCGGGTAGAGGGGTAGCGAGGTGCGGAGGGCGTCGACGGCCGCCTGCACCTTGCCCAGGCGGAGGAGGGCGCGCCCCAGCTTCGCCTGGACGAAGGGCACCTTGTCGCCCACCTCGGCGGAGGCCTTCTGGTACTCCTTCGCCGCGGCCTTCCAGCGCTCGTCCATGGCCAGCCGATCCCCCAGCCAGAGGTAGCGCCGCGTCGCGCGGGCCTCGAGCAGCTCGATCTCGTCGGCCTCCGTATGGGAGCCCTTGAAGAGGAGCTGGAGGTCGATGTGGGCGTCCATCGTCTTCAGGCCGCGGCGGCCGAGCCAGGCGCGCCAGCTCGGCTCGAAGCGGGACCAGCTCAGGCCGGCCACCTGGGCCACGGCCTCCTTATCCGTGAGGCCCTCCCCCATCAGCTCGACCAGGCGGCGGCCCGCGTCCTTGCCGTGTCGACGGATCAGGTAGTCGAGCACCATGTGCACCTCCGCGAAGGCGGTCGCGGTGGTCTCTTGATCGGGGAGCTTGGCCATCGAGGGGCTCATGGCCTCGAAGGAGACCAGCTTGTCGGCGGCGAGCGCCTCCGCGAGGAGGTGCTCGCTCCGGCGGGCGAGCTGGGGCCGATGGTCCGGTTGCCAGAAGCCCTCGTGGTACTTGGCCAGGCCCTCGTGCAGCCAGATGGGCACGGTGTTGCCGGACTTCTGGCTCACGAGCATGTGGATGAACTCGTGCGAGAGGGTGTCGGCCCAGCCATAGCCGTAGACCAGGTCCCCGGGGGAGGTGATCATCAGGCGGTTGTACTTGCAGAGGGCGATGGTGCCCGAGGCCTTGATCTCCTCGACGGTCAGGGAGCTGACGGCGCCGAGCACCTCCACCTCCGGGTAGACCTCCACCCGCACCGGGTAGGGCGGCTGGTGCTCGAAGAGGGCGGTCAGGCGCTCCCACGCCTGCTCGAGCACGGCGTCGATGTAGGGGACCAGCACCGCGTCGCGACCCGGGGCGTGCCGGACGAGGAAGTGGCCGCCGGAGGTCAGGTGCTCCTCGTAGCCCTCGGTGGCCTCCGCCGTGCTGGCCGCGAGCGCGCGGTAGTGCTTCGCTGCGTCGCCGACACCGAGGAGCACGGCCTGCTCCAGGATCTCCACGGCGTCGGCGTAGCGCCCCTGATCGATGCGGAGCTGGCCCATCACGAGCAGCGCCCCGGGGTCCGCTGGCGCGTCCGCGAACGCTCGCTCCGCGGCCTCCGCCGCCCCTGGCACGTCCCACGCCTGGAGGGCACGCCGCGCGGCAGCGACGTCATCGGAGACCCCGGCGCGGGCGGGGCCGAGGCCCAGGGCCACGAGGAGCGTCCCGCAGAGCAGCCGGACCGAGGGGGGACAGAGACTCCGGCTCACTTCACCAGCTCCTCGTAGTAGCGCTCGATCGCGCGCTCGAAGCGCTCTGGGGCCCGCTCCTTCATCGCCTTCAGGAGCTCCTCGCGGAAGGCGCGAGGGGCCCGGTAGTCGTCCTCGTCCGGGATCGCCACCTCCGCCTCAGAGTTGGTGATGCCCTGGCCGCCCTGGCCGCCGCGCCGATCGCCGGGCTTCATGCGCCGCTCCATCGACTGCTGGGCATCCTGGAGGCGCTCGATCGCCTCCTCCTGGAAGCCCCGGGCCTCGCCCGGCTTCATCTCGGAGAGCCGCTTCGCCGCCTCGCCCATGGCCGCCTCGGCCTCCTCGAGGGGGGGCCCGAGCTCCTCGCTGATGCCTGGGGCGTGCTCCTCGAGGGCCTCGAGGCTCTCCTCGATGCCGCCGAAGCCCTCCTTGAGGGCCTTCTGCAGCCCCTCGAGCTCCCTCGCCTCGCCCTGCTCGGCAGCATCGGGGGGCCGGCGCTGGGCCTGGCCGAGGTCCTCGAGCTCCTCGACCAGCTCCTCGGCGAGGCGCTCGGTCGCCTCGAGGCTGGCCTGGGAGCCCTTCATGCTCTTGGAGCGCTCCGGGTCGAGCTCGAGGCTCTCCACCTGGCCCACCTCGCCGCCGAGGCGATCGCAGCTCCCCGCCACGTCCTCGGCCTGCTCGCGCGCTGCGTCGATGTCGGGCTGATCGAGGGACTCCTCGAGCTCGCGGGCCTTCTGGCGCAAAGCGTCGAGGGCCTCCTGGTCCGCGGGGTGCAGGGGCTCCCGCTCCACCTCGGCGAGCCTCTCGCCGATCTGGCGGGCCTTGTCGCGCGCCTCCGCGAGGTCCGCGGCCCTCTCCTCGAGCAGCTCCCGCTCTCGGGCCTCCTCCATGCCCTGCTCGAAGCGCCGGGTCTCGTCGCGCACGCCACGCTGGCCATCGGCCGCCTCGCCCATCCTCTGCTGGAGCTCGCTCATCTTGCGGCGGGCCTCGGCCACCTGCGGATCCATCGGGCCGAACTCGTCCTGCATGGCGGCCATCATCTCCTGGGTGGAGCGCGAGAGCTCCTCGAGGAGCTTCATCGCCTCGTCGACCTTGCCCTCGGCGAGGAGGCGCTTGACCTCCGCCATGCGATCCCCGAGCGACATCATCTCCTTTCTGCGGTCCGAGGGCTTCGGACTCACGTTCTGGTTCTCGTAGAGCGACTCCTCGGCGAGCTCTCGGAGCTGGCGCTCCATCTCCTCGATGCGCGCCAGCATCTCCTGGATCTTCTTGTCCACCGCCCGGCGCGTCGCTTCGTCGGGGGCGTGCTGGAGCTTCTCGAGCAGGTCCATCAGCTCGTTCTGATCCTCGAGCAGATCGCGGCCCTCCGCGAGGAGCTGGTCCTGGCGGGCCTGCTCGAGCTCGTCGTGCAGCTCCCAGATGCTCAGCTCGAGGGATGCGGTGCCCTCTTCGTTGATCTCGTAGAGCATCGAGGTGAGCGCTCGCTGCCGCCGAGAGAGCCCGAGTCCCGTGCCCATCTGTCGGAGCTGGCTCGCCTCCTGCTCGTAGTGCTCCCGGAGTCGATCGAAGGCGGCCTGGAGGGCCCCCCTCAGGGCGTCGGTGGCGAGGGGATCGGTCTTGGTCTCGGAGATGAGGGTCTCGAGGCTGGTGAGCAGGGTGGCGGTGAGCTCGCTGATGGCGCCCTGCACCTGGTGGTAGGTGGACACGGCGACCGGGTCCCGCTCGTCGACGTTGCTCTCGAGGCGCTCGGCCACTACGGCGATCATCTGCTCGATGAGGCGCTCGAGCTCCGCGAGGCGCTCGTCGTGCTCGGCGTCCGGGCTGTACATGGACAGGCGCCGCGTGCTCGAGCGGGCGACCCCTGGGCCGCTGATCGAGTTGAGGTCGGTGGCCTCGAACCAGAGGTCGACGTGCTCCCCGGGCTCGATGGCCAGGGATGCGACCGAGAGGCTGTGGGTCCCGCGCGCGGTGCGACCGCCGGTGACCCGCTCCACCACCTTGCGCTGGAGCTCGACGCCGGTTCCGTGATCGAGGACGAGGCGGATGGCGTCGAGGCCGTGATCATCGACCGCCTCGAAGAGGAGCTGGACCTGATCGGTGGGGTTCACCTCCAGGTCGCCTTCGGGCAGCACCAGGCGCACATCGGGCAGCTCGTCGGCGCGGGCCTCCAGGCTGCGCCAGCCCTCCTCGCGGACGATCCCGCCGCCGGGCTCGGTGAGCTCGAAGCGGTAGCGATCGCTCTCGCCCACATGGAGCGCGCCCTGGACGATGCCCTCGGGGGAGAGCTCGAGGGGCCAAGCTCGCTCGGGATCGCTCTCGAGGCGGAGGGAGGCGGCCGTGGCCTCGAGCAGGGCGGTGCCTGTCAGGCGCACCTCGGTGCCGGCGACGGCGGTGATGTCGCCCGAGGAGCGGGGGATGTCGCGGGGCTGGAGGTCCAGGTAGGCGGGGTAGATCAGGCGAAACGCGAGATCGCCGACGACGACGTCCACCTCGCGGACTCCCTCCTCGATCTCCGCGTCGGGAGCCGGGGCCACGAGGTTGTGGAGGCCGAGCTCCACCAGCTCGGGAGTGAGCACGACCAGGGCGGTGGCCAGGACGACGGCGGCGGCCCCGAGGGGCGCCATGCGGCGCGCGCGGCTGTCATCGACGAGGAGGGCGGGGTCCACGTCGTCGAGGCGGCGCGCGGTCCGATCGGCGCTGGCGCGGGCGAGGGGCTCGGAGAAGCCGGGCCACTCCAGGGGCTCTCCGGCGAGGGTCGCGCGGGCCTGGATCGTGGTGATCACGCCCGAGGCGAGGCCGGGGACCCGGCGCTCGGTCCAGCGAGCGAGGGCCTCGTCGCTCTGCCACTGGCGCTGGCGGCGGAGGGAGAGCACCCAGGCGGCGCGGAGGGCGGCGATGAGCCCGAGGCCCAGGCCGATCCAGGCCCAGCGCCCGGGCCCGGGGCCCAGGACAGCGGCCGCGGCGATGCCGGCGACCGCGCCCGTGACGAGGGCCACCGTGGCAGCCCAGGCAGCCTCGCTGCGCACGGTCCGGCCCAAGCGCAGCCTGAGGGCGGCGAGCCAGTCGGTGACGTGCGCGAAGGGGTCCGGGGTGTGCATCGGGCGCATGGTAGCGGTTGGAACCGCGCGGGTCAGCGCTTTGTGCCCTTGAGGTCCTCGGAGGCCGCGCGCGGCGCGGAGGGTGGAGGGGCCGGTTGATGGATCGAGGCGGCTGTGAATAAGTGGCGGCACGAGTCGTCCACCGCGGCGTGAATGGAGAGCGACCGTGCATGAACCCGAGGACCTCGAGCTGGTCCATCGAACGGCCGATGGAGATCATCGGGCCTTCCAGCTCCTCGTCGAGCGGTATCAGAGCAAGGTCTACACCGTGGCCTTCGGCATCGTCCGCAATCCCGACGCGGCGATGGACGTCACCCAGGACGCTTTCGTCAAAGCCTACAAGAATATTGGAGGTTTTCGAGGCCAGTCCAAGTTCTACACCTGGCTCTACCGCATCGTGGTCAACCTCTGTATCGACCGGAAGCGCAAGGATCGACGCCGGGCCGAGGTGGACTTCGACGATCGCATCCGCCACGACCCCCATGCGCTGTCCAATGGGCCGACCCTGGCCAGCGCCCTGGAGGGTCCCGCCAGAGCGATGGCGCGCAGCGAGCTGCGGGAGCACATGGGGCGCGCGCTCGAGGCCCTCAGCGAGGGGCACCGGGAGATCCTGGTCCTCCGTGAGGTGGAGGGCCTCAGCTACGAGGAGCTGGCTGGCACCCTCGACATCCCGAAGGGGACGGTCATGAGCCGCCTCTTCCACGCCCGCAAGAACTTCCAGAGGGCCCTGGCCCCCTATTTGAACGCATGACCCTGCCGAGCGATAGTGAGGAGGGAAGCACCATGATGAGCACCAACACCTGCGAAGACCTCCAGCGACAGCTCCACCCCTTCGTGGACGGGGAGCTCGAGGCCGAGGAGGTGGAGGCCGTGCGGTCCGCCCTCGCGGAGTGCTCGGACTGTGCCGCGGACCTCGAGGAGCTGGAGACCCTCCGCACCCTGGCGCGCGAGGCCTTCGAGGCCCCGGTGGAGGCGGTGGATCTGTCGCCGACCTTCGCGGGGGTCATGGCGCGCCTCGAGGCGGAGGGGGCCCTTCGCTCGCCCGCCGAGGCGACGCCGTCCGTGCGGGAGGAGGTCCCGGCGGCGGCCGCACGCCCCGCAGAGGAGCGCGAGCGCATCGACCTGATCGGGGCATTCGCCGGCTGGCTGGGCGACCTGATCACGTTCCAGCGCCCGGTGATGTCCCTCGCGGCGGCCGCGGCGATCGCGGCGGTGGTGTGGATCGGCGCGGGAGGCCTCGAGGGCGCGCCCGGAGAGGATCCGCAGGCCGGCGGCCCGGCGGTGGCCGGGACCGAGGTGGCGCCCCCCGCGTTGGAGTCCGACGGCCCGCGCGCGACGCCGAGGCGGGGCATGGAGACCGAGGTGGCGGTGAGCCCGAGCTTCGAGTCCGAGGTGGAGAGCTACGAGGCGACCCACGGCCAGGTCTTCGTGGAGAACGAGGGCAACCCGGACGCCCCGATGGTGGTCTGGCATGTGGTCGACGAGGGACAGAGCAACAAGGCGGAGGCGCTGTAGGCAGCATGATCCCCACCCGCCCGATCCGTGCACTCCCGGCGGCCGCGCTGCTGGCGCTCGCCCTCACCCTCCCGGCCTCCGCAGCCCGCGCCAAGCCCGCGGCGGACTTCGGCGTGACGGTGATCCACGCGAAGAAGGAGGCCGGCAGAGCCGACCCGGCGCTCAAGGGCCTTCAGAAGTACCTGAGCGGCTCTTTCACGCGCTACAAGAGCTTCACCCAGCTCGAGGACAAGAGCGTGAGCGTCGCGCAGGGCAAGACCGGCACGGTGAAGCTGCCGGACGGCAAGGACCTGAACCTGGAGTACCTGGGCCTGCGCAAGGGCTTCGTGAAGGTGCACCTGACACTGGCGGGCTTGAAGACGACGGTGAACGTCAAGGACGGTGGCCTCTTCTTCCAGGCCGGGCGGGTCTACAAGGGCGGCATCCTGGTGCTGGCGATCTCGGCGAAGGCGAAGGAGTAGGCGGCTCCTGGCTGATCGGTGCTCTAGAGCACCTCGACCTCCGCGACATGGCCGCGGCTCGCGGCCAGCCTCGTATCGAAGGTGATCAACGTCGCGTCGAGGGCCTCTGCCAGGGCGATATAGGCCGCCTCGTACGGTGTGAGGTCGTCGCGCAGCACCCAGAGGCGCTCCAGGAGGGGAAGGTGCCACCGTCGTGTGGGCCCCAGACGGGAGACCAGGCGCCATCCGGCCTCTGCGCGGCTGGCGCTGACCTCCCCGCGTCCGACGAGCTGCCGGAGCGCGCTCATCACCTCGAGGTCGAGGAGGTGGGGGACGTGGAGCCTAGCGTCCTCCGCGCCGAACCTCCGAGCGACACGCTGGCCCCTCTCGGTGCCCAGGGCGAGCTCCACGGCCGCGCAGGCGTCGAGGACGATCAGCGAGATTCCCGATCCGCCCGGATGAGCGCGACCACGTCGCTCGCTACCTCCACGGGCGGCAGCGCCGCGAGGCGCGCGAGGACCTCGGCCCGCGTCGGCGTGCGAGCGATGGCCTCCAGCTCCCGCAGGAGGTAGGCCGAGAGCGTGGTTCCCGCCATAGCCGCGCGGGCCTTGAGGATACGGTGCACATCGTCGGGGACGTTGCGGACCTGGACCATCGTCGGCATGGGATCATGCTGAATCCATCCGGATCACATGTCAACGAAGAGACAGCCGCGTTGACACCACCCGGGGGGGGGGCCTAGCCTCGCGGCGAACGCCCATGCGTGCCTGCCCACCCGTGCCCTCGTCCCGGCCCTCGCGCCGGCCTCGGACCCTCGCTCGCGCGTGGGCGATGATCGTCGTGCTGGGGGCCGTGCTCTCGGCGGGCCCACCGGCGCTGGCCCAGGAGGGGGAGCCGGGCGTGGTGGACGCCCCGGTGCAGCTCACCCCGGAGGAGGAGAAGAAGCAGCGGGCCGCCAAGCACTACAACGAGGCAGAGCGCCTGTTCGCGGCCGAGCTCTATGCGGCCGCCATCGAGCAGTACAAGGCGGCCTTCGAGCTCTATCCGGCGCCGGCGATCGCCTACAACATCGCCAAGAGCTATGAGCGCATCGGGGATCCCTACGGATGCATCGACTTCTACGACCTCTACCTCAGGCTCTTCAAGGAAAGGGAGGGACGGCACGCGCCGGATACCCAGGACGTCCTCAACTCGATCACCAAGTGCCGGCTAGGCGCGAAGGTGACCCTGCGAGTGGAGACCGAGCCTCCGGGCGCCGCGATCTACATCGACGACAAGAAGAAGCTCTTGGGACAGACGCCCTACGAGACCAAGGTCGACGCCGGCTCCTACAACGTCTACCTCGACCTCGCCGGCTACCTGCCCTTCGAGCGGCAGGTGACGGTGAAGCCGGCGGAGCCCCTGCAGCTCGTCTTCAAGCTCGAGAAGCAGAAGCGCGTCGGCCACCTGGTGGTCTCGGCCAATATCGTCAACGCTCAGGTCTTCCTCGACGGCCAGAACGTGGGGCTGACCCCCTACCAGGACGCCATCGAGCTCGAGGAGGGGCCCCACCAGGTCACGCTGGCGAAGGACGAGTACCTGCCCTACAGCGGCTCGGTGGAGGTGGTGATGGGCGAGCAGCATCGCGTGCACGCCGACCTCTGGCTGGCGGACGCGCCGGCCACCTGGAAGGGCGGGCTCGGCTGGCCCTCCCTCCTCCTCGGGGTGCTCGTGGCGGGCGGGGGGGCCTTCTCCGGCAACTACGCCAACCAGTTCTTCCAGGGGAGCGACGAGTTCAAGCAATTCGCGATGCTGGAGAAGGTGGGCTACGGCGTGGGCGGGGGCCTGTTCGCGGCGGGCCTGACGCTGGCGATCCTCGAGGCCCTCGACGACAAGGCCGTGAAGGACGACGACGTGCCGAGCCTGGCGCTGCGAGCCAGGCGGCCGGCCATCGTCCCGATCGTCGGCATGCAGCCCGGCGCCGGGCGCGGAGCCCCCGGCGGCGCGTCGTTGGGCGCGAGGGTGAGCTTCTGATGGAGACGCGCTCGAGCCGCTGGGGCCTATCCCTCACCCTGCTCGGCCTGTGGGGCCTCCTGGGTCAGGGCGTCGGATCGTGTGCGGTGGGGATCGAGCCGCCGGAGCCGACGACGATGGTGGACATCATCACCAACCTGACCTTCATGTTCGGGCCCGAGGCTCCCTGCCACGACGACGTCACCGGTGACCCCTGCGCCAATGGCGATGCCTTCGCGGTGGACTACCCCCAGATCGAGGTGAAGCTGAAGCCCTTCGCTATCGATCGGCACGAGGTCTCCAACGTGCAGTACGAGTACTGCGTCGCTGTGGGCGGCTGCTCGGAGCCGCTGGCCTACAACGCCCTCGCGCCGACCCAGCAGGAGTACTACGAGGTCGGGAGCTGGGACGCCTTCCCGATGGTCCAGGTCACCTGGCAGCAGGCGCAGGACTACTGCAGCTTCGTCGGCAGGCGGCTTCCCTACGAGTTCGAGTGGGAGCGGGTGGCGAAGGGCCCGGATCCGGGCAACCCCCGCAAGTACCCGGCGGAGGACGTCGAGGACTTCTCCGACTGCAAGAACCCCAACTTCTCGGGCTTCGGCTGCCGGGGCGACGGCTTCCTAGATGCCGTGGACCAGGCCAAGGCCGATTTCGTGCTCGAGAAGCCGGGGGGGATACCGATCAACCACATGTTCTCGAACGCCGCGGAGTGGGTGCACGAGTTCTACGAGCCCGACATCGCCTGCGCCAAGGAGCTCCCGGAGGGCTGCGAGGACTGCGCCGAGTGCTCGCCCAGCGACACGCTCTGCTTCCAGACCTGCCAGACCTGCGCGCAGTGCGCCCAGTCGGGCGGCGTCTTCGACTGCCACCTGGTCTGTGAGGGGCAGTCGCGCGAGTACCCCCTCTGCGTCAAGCACAGCGCCGACGACCAGCCCTTCGAGCTTCCCCACCTCGACCTCCAGCCCTCGGCCTCCTCCCAGGGTGGCCGCATCGTGCGCGGCGGCGCGGTCCAGTACGGCGAGAAGCAGAGCTGCCGCTACACCAGCAGCTATCGCGACGTCTGGAACTTCGTGGACGCCAGCCAGCCCTACATCGGCTTCCGCTGCGCGAAGACGCTGTAGGGATCAGCGGCAGCAGCCCCCGCGGCCGCGGCCTCGACGACCTCCGCGACCTCCGCGACCTCCGCGACCATGATCGCCATGACCCTGGCCGCCATCACCGTGGCCGTGCCCGTGCCCGTGCCGGTCTCCGCCATTGGAGTGCTGGTGCCGGTCCTGGCCCTGGTGCTCGTCGTCGCTCGACGAGCTCGAGCCGCGGCGGGAGCGGCGCTGGGGCCGGGTGCCGAGCTCGACGGCCAGGGTGGTGAGCTTGCCGCCGCGGAGGAAGGTGACCTCCACCTCCTTGCCCGCGCGGTGGGAGGTGGCGGCGAGGAGGGCCGCGTGGGTCGGCGTGGGATCGCCGGCGATGCCGGTGAGGATGTCGCCCACCCGCAGGCCAGCGGTGGCGGCCGGGGAGGTGGAGCGAGCGCCGGTGATGAGGAGGCCGTCGACCTCCGCGCCCTCGGCGTCGGGGGTGCGGACCGCCTGGATACGGACACCGAGCCAGCCCGGCTCGCCGTCGCCGCCCTCCTCGAGGCGGGCGACCACGCGGCTCACGGTCGCGGCGGGGAGGGTCGTGCCGCCACGGACGAGGGCGCGGGTGTTGATGCCGAGCACGCTGCCGTCGGCGGCGAGCAGGGCACCGCCGGAGTAGCCGGGCGGCAGCGTGCCGTCCACCTCGATCCAGCGGTCGACCGCGCCGCCCAGGGAGGTATGCCAGGCATCGCCGATGGCGGAGACCATACCGAGGGCGGCGCGCACGCCGCTTCCAGGGCGGCCGAGGGCCAGGGTGATGTTGCCGACCCTCGGCGAGCGCTCGGAGGCGGTCGCGGCGGGCAGGTCCGCGGCCTCCTCGGGCAGGCGCACGAGGGCGAGATCGGTGGCCGGGTCGCGGCCCACCAGCTCGCCCTCGACCTCGCGGCCGTCGGGGAGGGTGAGGGGCACGGGACCCTCGGAGCCGGTGGAGCGGTGGGTGGTCACCACCAGGCCGGGCGCCCAGACCGTGCCGGTGCCGATGCGCCGGCCGCGGCCGACGCGGAGGGTGAAGGCGGAGGCCGCCTCGACGGCGTCCGCGAGGTGATCGGAGAAGGAGGACAGGGAGGCTTCGTTGGGATTCGTCATGGACCGAAGCATGGCCACGGCGGCGGCGACGGACCACGCCCCGATCGGGTGGGGCGGCTCCGCCGATCGGCCAGGGCGCGCCTGCCCGATCGGGTAGGTAGCGATCGATGAGGGCTTCCTCAGACCTCGAGCAGGCCCAGGCGGATGGCCCGCACCACGGCCTCCGTGCGCGACAGGGCGTCCAGCTTGTCCATCACGTGGGCGACGTGGAACTTGGCGGTGTTCGAGCTGATGCCGAGCTCCTCGCCGATCTCCCGATTCGAGCGCCCCTCCGCCAGCAGCTCGAGCACCTCGTGCTCTCGCTCGGAGAGCGGGTCGGGGGTCCCATCATCGCCGTCCGCTCGAGCCTCCACCGGAAGCGAGGCTCCGGCTGGATCCTGCGGGCCAGGGCGGCCCGTGCCCTCGAGCTCCAGACCGGCGTCCACGACCCGGAAGCCCCGCGCCACCGCGCGGAGCGCCGCGGCCATCCTGCCGACCTCGCCGTCTCGGAGGTCGCCGCCGGATGCCCCGCTGGCCAGGGCCGCTTGGGCCGTGACCTCGTCCGCCACCAGCGCCACGGTGGGGCGCCCAGCGAGCTCTCGCGGTCGCTCGGGGAGCGTCGAAGAGGCGGGACC
>CAZEHU010000031.1:0-11690 GCA_964511605.1 uncultured Myxococcales bacterium | reverse complement strand
GCGGGCGCGCTCCGGACCCGAGCCGACCCCCGCGCAGCGCCCCCGAACCTGAGCGCCCCCGAACGTGGGGAGGCGCTCGGCTCCCGGGTACGCTACGCGATCCCGATCTCCGGAGAGGTTCGCGCCCCCGCGGTGGGATCCGGCGGCCAGTCCTCGAGGGCGACCTTGAAGATGTCGTCCATCTTGGTGGCGAAGTGGATCTCGAGGCTCTCGCGCACATCGTCGGGGATATCCGGCATGTCCTTCTTGTTCCGCTCCGGCAGGATCACGTGCTCGATGCCCGAGCGATGGGCCGCCAGCACCTTCTCCTTCACGCCGCCGACGGGCAGGACCATGCCGCGCAGGGTCAGCTCCCCGGTCATCGCCAGGTGGCCGCGCACGCGCTTGTCGAGGATCAGGCTCGTGAGGGCCGTGAGCATCGTCACGCCGGCCGAGGGGCCGTCCTTCGGGATGGCGCCCTGGGGCACATGCACGTGGAAGTCGTTGTCCTTGAAGACCTGTGGCTCGATGCCGAACTGCCCTGCCTTCGAGCGCAGGAAGCTGAGGGCCAGCTCCACGGACTCCTTCATCACGTCGCCGAGGCTGCCGGTCAGGCGGAGCTTGCCGGAGCCGGGCATCATCGTGGCCTCGATGAAGAGGATGTCACCGCCGGACGCGGTCCACGCCATGCCGGTGGCGATGCCGGGGAGCTCGGTGCGCTCTGCGGAGTCGGGCATGTAGATCTCGGGACCCAGGAAGTCGCTGACCGCCTCGACGTCCACGACCTTGCCCTCCCACTTGCCCTCGACGATGCCGACAGCGACGCCGCGAAAGAGCGCGGCGATCTTGCGCTCCAGGTTCCGGACCCCGGCCTCGCGGGTGTAGTGGACGACGACGTTCTCGAGGGCCTCGTCCAGTAGGCTGCACTGCTCCTCGGCGAGGCCGTGCTCGTCGAGTTGCTTGGGGATGAGGTGCTTGCGCCCGATGGCGTGCTTCTCCCGCACCGTGTAGCTCGGGACCTCGATGACCTCCATGCGGTCGAGGAGCGGCCGCGGGATGCCCTCGACGCTGTTGGCCGTGGCGATGAACATCACCCGGCTGAGATCGAAGGCCACGTCGAGGTAGTGGTCCATGAACATGCTGTTCTGCTCGGGATCGAGGACCTCGAGCAGAGCGCTCGTGGGATCGCCCCGCCAGTCGCGTCCGACCTTGTCCACCTCATCGAGGATCATCACCGGGTTGCGGGCTCCGGCGCGCTTCATGCTCTGGATGAACTTGCCGGGCATGGCCCCGATGTAGGTGCGGCGATGGCCGCGGATCTCCGCCTCGTCACGCACTCCGCCGAGGGCGATGCGCTGGTACTTGCGGCCGAGGGCCTCGGCGACGGAGCGCCCCAGGGAGGTCTTGCCGACGCCGGGCGGGCCGACGAGGCAGAGGATCGGGCTCTTTCCGTCCTTCTTGAGGGCGCTGACCGCGAGGAACTCGAGGATGCGCTTCTTCACCTTGTCGAGGCCGTGGTGATCACGGTCGAGGATGAAGCGCGCGTTGGCGATATCGTGGTTATCCTCGGAGACGTGGTTCCACGGGAGGTCGGCGAGCCACTCGAGGTAGGTGCGCGCGACCGTGTACTCGGGTGAGGTGGGCTGGATGCTCCTCAGGCGGTTCAGCTCCTTGTTGGCGACCTTCTGCACGTCCTCGGGCAGATCGGCCTCGAGCAGGCGATCGCGGAGCTGCTCCACGAAGTCCTCCTCGTCCTCGTCCTCCCCGAGCTCCTTGCGGATCGCCTTGAGCTGCTGGCGCAAGAAGAACTCCCGCTGGTTCTTGTTCATCTCCCCCTTGACCTCCGAGTTGATCCGCTGGGAGACGCGGAGCACCTCGAGTTGGCCGCTGAGGACCTTCAGGGTGAGGCGGAGCACCAGCTTGAGGTCCTCCTCCTGGAGCACCTCCTGCTTGTCCTCCACCGGCACGGCCAGGTGGGTCATGATCATGTACGCGAGCCGCGAGGGCGACTCGATGTGGTTCAGGAGCTCGGTCGCCCCGCTCGGCAGCTCGGGGATCAGCTCGATGACCTCCGTCGCCATCTGCTGCAGCGAGCGCATCAGCGCCGAGACCTCGAGATCGTCGTCGTCCTCGACCGGGGAGTGGTCGACGCGGCTGATGATGTAGGGCTCGGTCTGCACGAACTCGGCGCAGCGGATCCGCTCGAGGCCCTGCACCACCACGTGGAGTGTATCCTCGTCCTCGGGCAGGACCTTGAGGATCCGGGCGCTCGTGCCGACCCAGTACAGATCCTCGGGCGCGGGATCGTCGATGTCCTTGTCCCGCTGGCTCACGATGGCGATGACCCCCCCGGTGCCGACGGAGTTGAGCAGCCGCAGGGTCTTGGGACGCCCCACCGCGAGGGGCATCAAGGCGCCCGGGTAGAGCACGGAGTTCCTGAGCGGCAGGACGGGGAGGACCTGATCGAGGGCGCCGCCCGCCGAGGCCTCGTCCTCGCTCTCGACGGCCGCGGCCTCCGCTTGGGCGGCCGCTTCCTCCGGGGCGCTCATGCGGCCCGCGATCCGTGCATCCGTAGCCTTCTCGCCAGGCGTGCCGCCGCTCTTCTTCTCGTCGTGGTCGGCCATGGAACCTCCGCGCTCGGGCGGGATCGGGCTGCCGCGGCAGGGGCGCCGGCGACCCGCCCAGGATGCGCACTTCCCGGCTGGAATCAAGCGCCCCGCCATGCTATGCGTCCGCGCAGCCGTTCGACGTGGGCTGGCCGGAGCCCACGGCCTGGGACCGACGGCGGCAGGAGCCATTCCATGAAAGGGGGCGAGCGCGACGTGAGCGGTCGGTTCGAGAACATCGAGCCCACGGAGCTCGGGTGGACGGCAGACGGCCACGCCGCCGCCGTGTGGTCCGATGGCCACCGCTCCACGTACAGCCCCGAACACCTCCGGATGATCTGCCCCTGCGCCGAGTGCCAGGGCACCCACGGGACCCCGCCGAAGGCCTTCAAGATCCTGAGCGACCATCAAGTCCAGGGGGCCCCGCTGCAGGTCCAGATCCGCTCGGTCGAGCCGGTCGGGCACTATGCCATCGCCTTCCACTGGGGAGACGGACACAAGGAGGGCATCTATAGCTGGCCCTTCCTGCGCTCCGAGTGTCCCTGCGAGATCTGTGCATGACTGACGATTCACAGCGGCGCGACGGGCCGATCCGTCGCCGCGCCGGAGAGCGCCGTAAGGACCGCGAGACCCGCCGGGAGACCGCTGATGAGTCCGGCTCGAAGACGGCGACGGGCGGAGACGAGGGCGGCCGCGACCCCCTGGTCGTGCGTCGCGGCACCGCTGGGCGTCGCGTCTTCGATCCCGGCAGCGGCCCCTCGGGTCCTCGCCGCACGAGCGCTGGCGAGAGCCACGGCGGGGGCGGACGACCCGGAGGCCACGGCGGCGTGAGGCGTCGCAGCCCGGGGTCGCGTGCGGCGGGAGGCCGCGGACGCCCCGACGCCCGGGGACGCGACGCCACGGACGCCAAGAAGCTCGCCGAGCAGCGCGAGGCCGAGCAGCTCGCCCGCGACAAGGGCATCCCGCAGCCCCACGCCCTCCGGGTGGTCCGCGGCGAGATCAGCCTGAACGAGATCCTCAAGCAGCTCATGCGCAAGGAGCGTGCCCAGCGCCTCGTCGAGCGCGATGGCCTCGATCCCGGCCTCGCCGGCCAGGTGGCCTCCGGGCACCTCACGCGCGAGCGGGCCCTTCTCCTCCAGCGCATGCGCAAGCACCGCAGCCACCGCATCGATCGCGACGCCTTCAAGGTCGCGGCGATCGAGCAGCGGCGGGTCGCCGTCGCCGCGCTAGCCGGCTCCTGGCAAGAGGGCGTGGTCAAGGACGCGCGCACCTACGAGCTCGACCTCGTGGAGGGCGAGGGCCTCGAGACCCTCCAGAAGCACGACATCATGCTCCTCTGTGATGCCTCGGATGCGGACGCGGTGCGCGCTGCCATCGAGGTCGACAAGGACATCCGGGTCCAGGGCCTCGCTGGCACCCCCGATCGCGAGCAGCGGGTCCGGGCTCCCGACGAGGCACTCATCGAGCTTGTTGAGTCCGGCCAGACCGTTCGCTGCGTGCTCCGGGACGGCTCGATCCTCTCCGGTCCCATCCGCAGCTTCGGGCGGTGGGATCTCCGCATCGAGGTGGCCGACGGCATCCTGGTGGACGTCCTCTTCCACGCCCTGCACCCGCTGAGCTCGGAGGCCTGGGACGGGGCGACGTCCGCGGCGAGCGCCGCGGGCTGATCGCCGAGGAGTCTGTTGCCCATTGAACCGTCGAGCGCATCGGCGTCGATGTCGAGTTGGATGGGCGAGCGAAGCGGCCCGGGAAGGAGAGGCGCGCCAGGGGCACGTCGAGTCCTTCCTGCACGCCGAGTCGGCCGACAGCGGCGTCGAGCCACCAGCAGGGCGTTGGGCAACGGGCCCCCGACCATGAGGATCCTCGGAGGCACCCTCAAGGGGCGCCGCCTCGCTGCCCCACGCGGGCTGGCCACTCGCCCGATGATCGCGCGGGCCCGCGAGGCCCTGTTCAACATCCTCGCTCCCCGGATCGAGGATGCCAGGGTCGCCGACCTCTACTCCGGGACCGGATCCCTCGGCCTCGAGGCCCTCAGCCGCGGGGCCGCCCATGTCGACTTCTTCGAGAAGGCCGGCCCCGCGCTCCGCGCGCTGCGCCAGAACATCGCGACCCTGGGCTGCGAGGGCCGCTGCGTGGTCCACGCCCGCGCCCTGCCGGACGCGATCACACGAGGGCCCGCCTGGGATCTCGTCCTGCTCGATCCCCCGTGGTGCCAGGAGCTGGGCCCCCCGCCGATCCTCCGCACCCTCGAGGCCCAGCGCCTCGCCCCGGAGGGCCTCTTCATGCTCGACGAGCGCTACGGGCACGGCGGAGAGGACGAGGTCTGGGCGGGCCGCGGGCTCGAGGTCTTCGACCGCCGCCGCTACGGAGACTCGGGCCTCCTCTTCCTCCGACCTCTGGACCTGTCGGCGCCTTTTGGATAGAGCGGCCTCCCCTCGATCGAGTCGCCGCGGAGGAAGCCCATGTCGGAGCGCCTGGCTGTCTGCCCCGGGACCTTCGATCCCTTGACCAACGGACACGCCGGCATCATCCGGCGCGCCCTGGGGCTCTTCGATCGTGTCGTGGTCGCCGTCACCGTCAACGTCTCCAAGCGTCCAGCCTTCAGCGTCGCCGAGCGCATGGACCTCGTCCGGCGGGCCTTTGTCGACGAGACGCGGCTGGTGGTGGAGAGCCTGGATGGGCTGCTCGCCCCGTGGGCGAGCGCGCGGGGCGCCGTCGCCCTCGTTCGCGGCCTCAGAGCCCCGAGCGACTTCGAGTACGAGCTCCAGATGGCGCAGATGAACCGTCACCTCACCCCCGAGCTCGACACGGTCTTCCTCGCCGCCGAGGCCGCGGGCTCCTACGTCTCCTCCTCGCTCGTCAAGGAGGTGGCCATGCTCGGAGGCGACGTCCAGGCCCACGTCCCCCCCCACGTGCACGAGGCGCTCCTCGAGCGCATCGCTACCCTCCAAGGAGCAGGTTCACCATGAAGCTCGCCCGCCGCATGCAACGCCTTGAGCCCAGCGCCACGCTGACCATCTCCGCCCGGGCCAAGGAGCTGAAGACCTCGGGTCGCGATGTGATCGGCTTCGGCGCGGGGGAGCCGGACTTCGACACCCCCGAGCCCATCGTAGAGGCGATGGTGGTGGCAGCCCGCGCCGGCGCCACCCGCTATGCGCCCGTGGCGGGCCTGCCGCCCCTTCGCGAGGCGGTCGCCCGCTGGTTCACCCGCCTCTACGGCTGCACCTTCGAGGCCGCGGAGGTCATGGTGACCGTGGGGGGCAAGCAGGCTCTGTACAACCTCTTCCAGGCCCTCGTCGACGAGGGCGACGAGGTGCTCGTCCCGGCGCCGTACTGGGTGAGCTACCCGCAGCAGATCCGCCTGGCGGGCGGCGAGCCGGTGGTGGTGCCCACCCACCCGGAGGAGGGCTTCCGCCTTCGGGTCGAGGACGTGGATGCAGCCATCACAGAGCGCACCCGGGGCCTCCTGATCAACAGCCCCGGCAATCCCTCCGGGGCCGTGCAGAGCGCCGAGGACCTCGGCCAGCTCGCGGAGCTGGCGGCGCGCCGAGACCTGTGGATCATCACGGACGACATCTACAGCGAGCTCCGCTACGAAGAGGGCCCCTTTGCCAACGTGCTGAAGCTCCGTCCCGACCTGCGCGAGCGCATCATCGTGGTGCACGGCTGCTCGAAGACCTACGCGATGACGGGCTGGCGCCTGGGCTTCGTGGGGGCCCCGCGGAGCCTCATCGAGAAGCTGAGCGCCTTGATGGGACAGACCACGTCGGGTCCCACCACCTTCGCTCAGAAGGGGGCCCTCGCCGCCATCGAGGGCGATCACGCCTTCCTCGAGGGCTGGCTCGCGGCCTACGACGCCCGCCGGCGGCGCATCGTCGGGGGGCTCGAGGCCATCGAGGGTATCCGCTGCGCGATGCCGGGCGGAGCCTTCTACGTCTTTCCGGATCTCCGCGGGTTGATGGGGCGACGGCACGGGGACGCCGGGATCACCCTCACCGACGACCTCGAGCTCTGTGAGCTCCTGCTCGAGGATGCCCTCGTGGCCTGCGTGCCCGGCACCCCCTTCGGAGCCCCCGGCTTCATGCGCATGAGCTACGCCTGCTCGATGGACGACATCGACCGGGGACTCGAGCGCATCACCGCCTTCTGCGCGGCCTTGGCCTGAGGGCGCCGGCCCCGGAAGGCAGGAACCCCGCGAGGCGGAAGCCTCGCGGGGTCATCAGGAGGGGCCTTGGAGCCGCGGGAGCGGCGGAGGCTTCAGAGGCGGGAATTCAGAGAGAGGATAGGGGATGGGACGTTGACCACACGCCTTGCCCAGCAGCAAGAGCCGTGCCAAGAGCTGGGTGTGTGAGATCACCCGCGAATCCATGGGAGAATTGGTCCAGCGGCCTTCGCCTGAAGCCGCATCATTCTGAGACAGGCACGGCGCGCTCCCCCCTTGGCCCAGAGAGAATCGATAGCCTCTGTCACGGCAAGAGGCGTGTTGCGTCGAATTGACGATGTGTCATCTTGATACAGGCTCTCCGGCTCCCCCACGCGAGACCGGCGTGATACGGTCCGCGCCATGGTGCCTGCGCCCGTGAACGTCGCCGTCGTCCAGTTGCGCTCGACACAGGAGGTGGAGCGCAACCTCGCTGAGGCCGAGCGCTTCGTGCGCGAGGCCGCCGACGCGGGCGCGCAGGTGGTCGCGCTGCCGGAGAACACGCCCTTCCTGCGGACCGTGCCGGAGGCCCGAGCGCCCGTCGAGCCCCTCGACGGGCCGATCGTCACCCACCTCCGGCGCGTCGCTCAGAGAGCTGGCGTGTGGCTGGTCATCGGCAGCGTGCAGGAGGCGTCGGGAGATCCGCAGCGCTACCACAACACCTCGGTCGTAGTGGACGGCACCACGGCAGACGCACCGATCCATGCGACCTACCGCAAGCTCCACCTCTTCGACATCGACATCGCCGATGGCGAGACCTACAAGGAGTCCGACTACATCGCCCCGGGCGATGAGCTGGTGGTCACCTCCATCCTCGGCGTGCCGGTGGGCCTCAGCATCTGCTACGACCTGCGCTTCCCCGCGCTCTACCAGCGCCTGGTGGACCTCGGGGCCCGTATGCTCACCGTGCCGGCCGCCTTCACGGAGTTCACAGGCAAGGAGCACTGGCTCCTCTTGCTGAGGGCCCGCGCTGTCGAGACCCAGTGCTATGTGATCGCCCCCAACCAATTCGGCGCCCACGGAGGCAAGCGCCGGAGCTACGGCAAGAGCGCCATCATCGATCCTTGGGGGACACCGCTCGCCATCGCCCCCGACCGTCCGGGCTGGGTGATGGCGCGCTGTGACTTCGAGTATCAGGATCGGGTGCGTGCCTCGCTGCCCTGCCTCCAGCATCGCCACCCGGTGGTCTGATGGACGCGATCGAATCTCTCGACGGCGTCCATGAGGATCGCCTGCCGCCAGGAGCTCCCACCATGCCCACCTCCCCCGCGCCCGCCCCCCTCGGTCTTCCTGGCCCCCTCGTCGCCCTCGGCGTGTCAGGCCGCCTCGTCGCCCTCAGCGGCCCCCTGCTCGCTCTCGCTGCTCTGCTGTTCCTCGCCGCTCCAGGCTGCAAGACGGAGCGGGAGGTGGTGGTGATCTGGGAGGGCAAGGAGGAGGAAGCCGAGCCGGAGGGCAGGAGCGAGGAGGAGCTCCGCGAGGAGTACGAGGCCAAGAAGAAGGCTCGGGAGAACGCCCCCGAGCCAGAGCTCGATCCCACCGAGCCGCGGGAGAAGTTCGAGCTGGTATGGCGGATGGGCGGCGGGAAGCTGCAGTCGATCTACAGCGAGCGGGCCGAGATGATCGCCATGCTCCGGCGGCACAAGGCGACCCTCGAGGAGAAGCGCTGGATCAAGAAGGTGGATGCCTGGATCGAGCCGCTCACCGAGTTCGGCATCGGCCGTGAGCCCGAGTACATGGAGAAGGCGCCGGCGGACCTCTGCAAGCTCATCAGCGAGGCCCGCGTGCCCGCCGAGGAGCTCATCGACGAGGGCACACCGGAGCTCGAGAAGCTGGTGGCACAAGAGAAGGAGCTCGATGCCAAGGCCGAGGCGGGCGAGGAGATCCTGCAGAAGACCTGGGACAAGGTCGACGAGCAGCGCAAGTACTGGTCGGGCCCGGTGAAGTGCGGCAAGGAGATCCAGCTCATCCTCAAGTCGATCCTGCAGGAGGCCCTCGTGCTCGCCGAGCACGGCCCCCGCCGGGCCCAGCTCGCGCTCCGCGACTGCCTCACCGAGGTGGCCGAAAAGCCCTTCGCTCTCGATCTGGCGCAGGACGCGCTCGACAAGGCCCTGGCACGGAGCAAGTGGTACCGCGACTTGCGCTGAGCGCGGTTGCCGCCCTCCACGCGGAGGCCCGAGCAACAATGGGCCTCAATCCTGTCGCCAAGGATCCACGGGGGCGGCCCGAGGCCTGTCCGCGATCAGCGGATGCCCCAGATCAGGAGGCCGATGAGGGCCACGATGCCAACCCATCCGAGCACGGTGAAGAAGTCGGGCTCCTTCCTGCGGCCCCTCTTGCGCTTCTTGCCGCCACCGGTGATCCCCTGGAACCCGGAGCGCATGCTCATCATCGATCCCCCGGACTTCTTGCTGCCGGGATTCTTCTTGGCCATCAGGTTCCCTCCTGTTCCAGCTCCAGTTCCAGCGCGCGCACGGGCTGACCACCCAGGATGTGCCGCTCGAAGATCGTATCGACGTCGGCCACGCTGATCCCGCCGTACCACGTGCCCTCAGGGTAGACCACGACGGTGGGTCCGTGCTCGCAGTAGTCGAGGCAGCCTGCGGCATTTGCGCGGACCTCGCCCTTGAGGCCGTGCGACGCCAACAGCTCCTTGAACCGAGCGCGGATGGCCGCGCCTCCCCGCTCCATACAGCAGCCGCGTGGGTGGCCCGCACGGCGCTCGTTCATGCAGACGAAGATATGGCTCCGGTATCCCGGGGTCGTCGTCAACGACACGCCTCCTTGGCGCCGCGACGACAAGCCTTGGCGAGGTAGATCGCAGCATCGCGCGGCCGCTCCATCCTCTGCATGAGGGCGGCCAACGTCAATACGGGCTGCGGATCGCTCGGCGCCAGCTCCGCCATCCTCTCGAAGGCGCGGGCCGCGGCCTCCGTGCGACCTGCGTCGAGGCGCGCCTTGCCCAGGTTCTGGAGGGCATCCAGGTCCCGTGGTGTACGCTTCAGCACCGCCAGGAAGGCCCCCTCCGCTCGCTCGGGGTGGCCGAGGCCCAGCTCGGCGAGGCCCAGCTCGAACCAGGCGGGCACCTGCTCGGGATCCTTGTGCAGGGAGGACGTCAGCCAGCGGGCCGCGACCTTGTCGTGGCCCGACCGGCGGAGCAGGCGACCGAGCAAGAAAGGGAGCTCCGCGTCTTCGGGTGCAGCTCTCGCGGCCCGGGCGTAGGCATCGATCGCGGCCTTGGGCCTGCCCGACCGATCGAGCGCGACCGCCAGGTTCCTGAGCAGGACCGATGGGGCGTCGTCGCCGAGGAGCGCCGTGGCGATCGAGAGCTGCCGAGCGGCGTCGACCCAGCGGCCCGCTGCAAACGCAGCGTGCCCTCGGATCTCCGCTGCCCGGGGATCGTCGGGTTCCGTGCCGGCCACCGCCGCGATCGCCTCCTGAGGCACACGTGTCTCGAGGGCGAGCCGGGCGAGCGCGGTGCGGGAGGCCTCGTCCTCGGGCGCGAGGGACACCGTCCGCCGGTACATCTCTCGGGCGGCCGCCCACTCCCCCAGAGCCTTGTGCACGGTGGCCAGGCCCCGGGTGACGGCGGCATCGCTCTCGTCCTCGGCCCATGCGGACTGCAGGGCGAGCTTGGCCTCCTGCCAGCGCTCGAGCAAGAGGAGGCATCGCCCGCGAGTGGCATCGAGGCCGTCTACGGCCCGGAAGCGGAGGTCCGCGACGTCGAGGTGCTCGATCGCCTCGGCGCAGCGGCCCCGCTCGGCCAGCAGGGCGCCGGCCCGCAGAGCACCGGTGGGGACTCCCCAGCTCACATCGTCGGCTCGCAGCCAGGCGGCCACAGCCGCGTCCACACGCCCCTGGGCCGACAGGGCCGTCCCCAGAGCGAGCAGGGCCTCGCCGTCGCGCCCCCGGGACAACGCGACGGCCGTACGCGCCATGCTCTCCGCCTGGGGACCCAGCCCCTGATCGACGAAGAGCTCCGCCTTGTGGGTGAGGGCCTCGATCGGCTCCTCCACGCGATCCTCGAGGGCGGGATCCGCGACGGCCCCGATGGGCGAGCTGGGCGGCGGACGAGCGACGAGGTCCCACCGGCCGTCCCCAGCCCCCGCGGTGGGGACGGCGTCCGGATCGGCGAGGAGGAAGGGCAAGGCGCCGAGGGCGATCAGCGGGACGCCGATGCCGGCCGCCACCGCCAGCCGGCGACGACGCGTGCGCTGCGGATCGCTCCGCTGGCGCTGATCCTCGAGCTGCCGGTCCATCGCGGCCACGAGGCGCCGGGCCTCCGCAGAGCGCTCCTTGGCGCTGCGGGGAGCCGTCTCGCGCCGGCGGGCCCCACCACCGGCCTCGAGCTCGGCCGTGCCGCGCGGCTCCAGCCGAGGGCGCGTGCCACGACGGTCGCTGCCCTTGGCGAGCTGGTCGGTGGCGCGGCGGCGCGGACCCTTGGAGAGCTCGCCGGTCCCGAGGCGAGCGGTGTCCGGGCGCTTCGAGGATCGGCGCTCCCGGGCGCCGCTGCCCCTTCCGTGCCGCAGATCGGTCCCGGCCGCAGACGCGCCGGCCGAGCGGCCGAGGATCGGCAGATCTCCGCGTCGACGCCCCCCCTGCCCCAAGCCGGGCTCGGTGCCCCGCTTGGCGCCTCCGCCCATCCCGGGCGCGGTTCCGCGTCGCTCGAGGCCTCCCATGACGGGCTCGGTATCCCGCCGGCGACCGATGCGCGGGCCGGAATCGGCCCCCCGCTCTCGGACGAGACGAGGCTCGGTATCCCGGGTCGGTACCGTGCCCGCGGCCGACACCGCGGGACCGGTCGAGCGGACCGGGGCGGTGGGACGCCGCCCGTCGGCGCGAGGGTGGAGGCTCGGCTCCGTGGGTCGCCGAGCGCGGCCCGCCCGGCCGCCCTGCTCCTCGACGCG
>CAZEHU010000030.1:10037-11897 GCA_964511605.1 uncultured Myxococcales bacterium | reverse complement strand
GACGCAGACCGGCATCCAGCCGGGCTACCAGCTCCTGCCACCGGCCTTCCCGCAGGCGCCCATCGAGGCGGGTCCCTTCCTGCTGGGCCCCGCGATCGGTGAGCTCGCGGCAGAGACCGACCACTTCTCCATCGTCCGCGGCATCAACATGGCCACCCTCACCCACGAGGTGGGCCGCCGCTACTTCATCACCGGGCGCCCGCCCTCGGGGACGGTGGCGCGCGGCTCCTCGGTGGCGAACCTGGCGGTCTCCCAGCTCGGCGGCGACGAGCCGGTGCCCTCGCTGGCCATCAACGTGGAGAGCTACACCGAGAACCACCTGCCCAGCTTCGCGCAGGCGATGCCTATCGCGGCCGCGGGTCACCTGCGCTACATCCTGCAGGAGAGCCTCGGCATCCCGACGGTGGTGCGGCCAGGGGTGAAGGACGCCCTGCACGCCTACTGGGATCGGATACCGACCTGCGCGGAGGGAGCGTCTTCCACGCAGATCGCCCAGATCTACCGGGAGAACCGGCAGCGGGCCTCCGACCTCCTGGCGGAGGGGTTGCACGAGCACTTCGTCTGGGAGGATCCAGCCCTCGCGCCGGTGCTCGCCCACTACGGCTTCGCGGCGAACGATACCGAGAGCGCCTACGCCCGAGCCGCGACGGCGGCGCAGTCGCTGAAGATCGGCCTGAGCCGGGTGGTCAGCGTGATGCTGACCGGAGGCCTCGACACCCACGACGGAGGCTGGGCCAACGACCAGCCGACCCGCCTCGTGATGGGCTTCAATGCCCTCGCCCGCCTCATCACCGACCTCGAGGAGACCGAGGCCCCGAACGGCGGAGGGTCGCTGCTCGACAAGACCACCATCGTGGCCTTCAGCGAGTTCGGCCGCACCGCGGCCCTGAACCCGCGCAACGGGCGGGATCACCTGCTGACCAACTGCGCCCTCCTCATCGGCGCCGGGCTGAAGCACGGCCTCACCATCGGCCGCTCGAGCGATCAAGGCCTCGCCCCCGAGCTGATCGACCTGGCGACCGGCGAGGCCGATCCAGAAGGCATCTCGCTCAAGCCCGAGCACGTGATGACCACGGTGATGATGTCGGCGGGCCTCGACCCGGAGGAGCTACGAGGCGACCCCATCCCGGCGCTGCTGGACGACTGAGACCTGCGGTCGGGACCCTGCCGGCCCGAGCCCGCCGCTTGCGCGCCCTCGTCAGGCGGCGCACCGTGTGCACCGGTCCAGCGCGGTATGCGCTCTGTTGGCCCGGCTGCCCGTGATCACCGCGCGCTCGGCACGTCCCATCGTCCTCGAGCTTGCCCGGTGATCTAGCGCGCTGAGGAGGGGCGCAGGGGCAGCCCCCATATTGACCGGACCATGTCTCCAATCTAGTCTGACTAGAATGGAGATCGTGAATATCTACGAGGCCAAGACCCACCTCTCCCGCCTGCTGCTGCGGGTCGAGGCAGGCGAGACCATCGTCATCGCTCGCCGCGGCGAGCCCGTCGCGCGGCTCGTACCGGCGTCGAGGCCTCGGGGACGTCGCGTCTTCGGCCCCCTTCCGAACCAGGCCCCAGTGGACATCGATGCCCTCGAGGCGGCGCTGTCGGAGCCGCTCGATCCGAAGGAGCTCTCCGGCTGGTACGGCGACGCTCCCTGAAGGGGCCGCCACTCCGGTCATGAAGGTACTGCTCGACACGATGGTCCTGACTCGGCTCGCCTTGGCTCCCGACCGCGTCTCGAGAGCGACGCTCGACGTGCTGAGCGATGAGGAGGTCACGCTCTACTGGAGCTCGATCTCCACGGCCGAGCTCGCCATCAAGCAGTCGATCGGCAAGCTCCAGCTCGGAGAGCGGGTCGCTTCGTTCGTGAGCCGC
>CAZEHU010000030.1:0-9937 GCA_964511605.1 uncultured Myxococcales bacterium | reverse complement strand
GCCACCAAGGTCCTCGCGGCCAACCAGGGGGTCTACAACCTCGCCCTCGCCGGCGCCCTCGCCTGGGCGGCGCTTGCGGGCGGCCCCGAGCCCACGAGAGTGCTGCTCCTCTTCGTTATCGCCGTCGGGGTCTACGGCGCCGCTACGGCGGCGAAGACGATCGTCTTCGTGCAGGCGCTTCCCGCCGCGATCGCGCTGGCGGTGGTGTGGTAGCGGACCCACCTCGACCGCCTGGGCCGTTGAAGTGATGTAGGGCATAGAGTACACTTGAGGATTACAGGAGGAGGCGGTGATCCGAACCCAGGTCCAGCTCCACGAGGCGCAACACCGCACGATACGATCGGTCGCGAAGCGCCGCGGCATCACCATGGCGGAGTTCATTCGCCGGGCGGTGGACGACGCCCTCGCGCGCGACGAGCAGCAGCGGAGAGGGCGCTGGGAGCGGATGTCAGCCGTCATCGGCGCGTGCTCGGATATTGAGGGCGCACGCGACGTAGCCGTGAGCCACGACGACTACCTCGAGGGCGCCCACGAGGAGTGAACGAGGACCTCTTCATCGACACGTCGGCGATCCTCGCGCTGATGGACGCCGGAGACTCTGCCCACGAAGGAGCCCTCGAGGTCTGGTCGGCGCTGGTGGGGGGCGAGCACGACCTCGTCACGACGTCAAACGTGCTCCTCGAGACCTACGCACTCCTCCAGAGCCGCAAGGGGCTGGCCGCGGTGCGGCTGTTCCGGGACTCGATGGCCGAAGAGCTGGACGTGGTCTGGATCGACGAGGCCCTCCATCACGAGGCCCTCGCGCGCCACGAGCCCATCGGTCGACGCCGGATCAGCCTGGTCGACGCCGCGTCCTTCGTCGTCATGGAGGCGCGGGGGCTGGACCGCGCCTTCGCTTTCGACGTCGACTTCCGTGATCAGGGCTTCCGAACCCTACCCCTCGGAGGCACCCCGTAGGAGCCTCAGGGCATCTCCTCCGCCGGCCAGCAGGCCCCCGTCGGGGTGCCGTAGTCGTAGCAGACCTCCCCGGGCCCGCAGGCGCTGTCGTCGCCGACGGTGCAGAAGGGGACACACTCGCTGCGGGTGTCGTCGGGGGAGGGCATGCAAGAGGTGCTCTCCAGGCAGGACTGGGGATTCCAGCAGGAGAAGGCCGGGGTGGCCAGCTCGGACTGGATGGCGGCCTCGACCGGGCCCAGGTTCGAGCCGACGGACTTGTGCACGATGCGCCCGTCCTCGCTGATGACGAGGTGGGTCTCTTTGCCCCCGTAGATCTTCGTCAGCTTCCCCGGGTCATAGCCGACGTTGAGGTGCTCGAGGCCTTTCTGCTGCTTGTACTGCTTACAGAAGGCGGAGGTGGGCGCGTTGAAGGAGGCGTCCTCGATGATGATGACCCAAGGGACGAGCCCCTCGGCCTTGTAGGGAGCGACGATCTGGTCCATCGAACCGATGACCTTGGCGCAGGTGCTTCACCAGCCGGCCAGGAGGTTCATATAGGCCGCCTGGTGACCGCAGAGCTCCTCGTGGAGCGTGATGGGGTTGCCGTCGCAGTCGAGGAGGTCGAGGTCCGTGATCTTGTAGCCCGTGGCGACGCCGAGGGGATCGGTGGGCGGGCAGAGCGCCACGTCGCAGACCCCGTCGACGCAGGACAGGGCGCCTGAGCAGCCCCCGCACTCCACCCCTAGGTCGCGACCACACTCGAGGCCAGCACAAGGCTCGAGGTCCGCGGGGCAGGCCTCCGCTGTGGGGGCGCTAGGCGCGCCGCCGGAGAGCAAGACGTCCCCGAAGGTGACGACGTGCTGGCCTCCCTTCAGGCCGTCGTAGGTCAGCTCGCCGACCAGGGAGAGCGCCGCCAGGTCGGTGCAGGCCACGTCGCCCACCGGGGAGGTGGCCAGGCCAGCCATCCCGCCGCTCCAGGACCATGGGCCCGACTCCGCAGGCGCCAGCTCGCAGTTCCCGGCGGTCGCGATGGTCGAGCCCACGACGGACCACGCTCCGCCGGCCGCCTCGAGGGTGAGCTCGAGCGCGCAAGCGCCGCCCGCGCGGGTGAGCGTGAGGTCGACGCGGGTCAAGCATCCCTCGGCGCCATGCTCCAGGGCGAGCTCCGGCGTGAAGGCGTCGAGGGCGATGGTGCCGTCGCTGGTCTCGAGGCTGCCGGCGAGGGCCGGGGCGCCGCACGTGGCCTCCCCCTCGCCGGGCTCGGAGAGCTCCGCGCCCTCACCGGTGCCCTCGTCTGAACCGCCACCGGCCTCCACGGGGGCCGATCCATCGTCGGACCCGGCGCAGGCGCCGAGGACCAGGATCGCCGCCGCGGCCAGCAGGCGCAGGCCGTACCATCGCTTCATCGATTGCCTCTCGGTCCCGGGGTGGGCAAGCTCGGCGCGTGAAGCACACCGCCGCCATCGCCGCCCTAGGATACGGCCTCATCGTGGCCTGTGCGAGCGGGGAATCCCCTGCGCCTCAGGAGGAGCCTCCTGTGGCGGATAGCGGGGAGGGCGACTCCATCGACGGCGGCGACGCTTCCGCCGAGGACGTGGCGGCCGGCGACGCGGACGCCCCTGCGCGCCGAGGGCGCCGCCCGCCACGCGGCCGCTCGCCGGGGGGTAGCGGCAGCAGCGGGGCGGGGGGCCACGATGGACCGATGCTGCCCCAGTCGATCCCGGTCCAGATCTACGTGAGCCTGGACGGGGAGCCCTCCCCAGAGACCCTCGTCGTGCAAGGTGGCCACGAGGGCCGATGGTGGACGGACGAGGAGGGGTGGGCCCAGGTGGCCCTGGCGCCCGCGATCCCCGGTGAGCTCTACGTGATGGCCAGCCACCCGGAGGCCAGGACCGGCGGCGTGGCGTATGACCTCTTGTCCCCGACGCCGACGCTCGAGATCGGGCTCGAGCGCTACGACCCGACCGACAACGTAGACTACCTCTTCCGAGATCCGGGGGAGCCGGGGAGCTCCACCACCAACGACAAGTGCGGCCACTGCCACATCGGCATCAACGAGCAGTGGTTCGGCTCCGCCCACCGCTCGAGCGCGGACAACCCCATCGTCCAGGACGTGTACGCGGCGAGCGGGGCCCAGGACCTCGAGGGGCACGGGGCCTGCGCCGACTGCCACGCGCCGGGCATCGACGGGGCGCTCGGCGGCCGGGACCTGGCCGAGGCCGAAGGGTTCGCCCTCGACTACGGCGTCCACTGCGACGTCTGCCACAAGGTGGAGTCCATCGACCTCGAGGCGGCGCCAGGAGTGGCTGGGCGGCTCAGGATCCACCGCCCCTCCGAGCCGCCGCTGAGCACCAGCATGGGGCCCGAGCTGCCGCTCTACTTCGGGCCGAACCCGGACGTGGCGAACCTCTTCATGGGGATCGTGCAGCGGGATCACTACAGGGAGGCCACCCTCTGCGCCGGCTGCCACGAGCAGGAGCAGGAGGTGCTGGTGCCGGGGGAGGCCATCGACCTCGAGCGCTGGCCCGACGGCCGGCTGCCGGTCCACTCGACGTACTCGGAGTGGCTCGCGGGACCCATGAACCCCGGGGCGCCCTGCCAGAGCTGCCACATGCCGCCCGATCCAGCGATGATGAACGGCGCGAACGTCGAGCAGTTCATGGAGTCCGTGGGGGTCGTCGGCGGCTGGCCGCGGCCGCCGGGGATGGTGCGGCAGCACATCTGGAAGGGACCGCGCGGGCCCGGCGACGAGATGTTGGAGAGCGCGGCCGCGCTCTGGATCGAGGCCAGCGTCGAGGGCGAAGAGCTCGTCGCCGCGGTGACCGTGAAGAACGTGGGGCCCGGCCACGCCCTGCCCACGGGCGAGCCGATGCGGCAGCTCATCCTGCGGGTGGAGGCCCGCTGTGGGGGTGGGGTGGACGCTGAGGAGCTCGTGGCGACCGGCGGCGACGCCCTGCCCGGCTGGGCCGGTGCCATCGCGACCTCGGACGTTCCGAGCACCTGGCTCACCTGGCCCGACGCGGCGCCCGGCATGCAGATCCGCGTCGTCCAGCGCACCGGGGCATGGCACGACTACAGCGGCTTCGGCCCCTTCGGGGACGGCACCTTCGACGCGGAGGCCAAGGGACTCCCCGTGGACGAGGTGGTCGGCGCAGCGACCGTACTGAGCGTCGAGGGAGACGGTACCGTCGCGCTGGACAGCCCGCTTCCCGAAGGTGACGTGGCGTATCTGGTCGACGAGGCCAGCCACGCTGGCGCCGCGGGCTTCGCGTTCGCGCGGGTCCTGGTGGACGCCGACGGGCGCTCGATGGCCCACCACGCTCTGGCGGTCGACGTCGCCTCCGACAACCGGCTGCTGCCCCAGCAGGCCTGGACCTCCACCCATCGCTTCGCCTCCCTTTGCGAGGAGCCGGTGGTGCGGGCCGAGCTGATCCACCGCGCGCTGCCCCTTCGGTTGGCCCGGGAGCGGGGCTGGGAGCTACGCGACACGGTGATGGCGGAGCTCGAGCGATGAGGCGGGGGCTCCTCGGGCTCGGCCTCGGCGCGCTGGCCCTGCTGGCCGGCGCGTGCGGCACATCCGCGAGCTCGGAGAGCGAGGGAGACGCTGGGTCGGCGGGCGGCGGGGATGGGGCCGGGGCTGAAGGGCACGTGCCTCCGGATGCGGGCCCGGAGCCTGCGAAGGAGACCACCTCGCCGGGCCCCGCGGGCGCCGACACTGCCGATCCTGGACCTGCCGGCGGCGACACGGGTACCCGGGCTCCGGCGCCGAGCGTCGAGGGTTGGGAGCCCGAGGAGCGAGGGGTCGTGACGGCGCTGGCGGCGGCGCCCGGGCAGGTGCTCGTCGGCGGAGCGCTGGTCGAGGCCTTCACATACGACGGTGTCGTGCCGGGTCCGACGCTGCGCGGGACCCTGGGAGAGACGCTCGAGGTCACCTTCACGAACGGTCTGGAGCACCCGACCACCATCCACTGGCACGGGGTCCACGTCCCTTGGGCGATGGACGGCGTCACATGGATGCAAGATCCCATCGAGCCCGGCGGGGTCTTCACCTATACCTACGAGCTCACGCGCCCCGGCACGTTCTGGTTCCATCCGCACTTCGATACCGAGCGTCAGGTGGACCTCGGCCTCTTCGGGGTCCTGGTCGTGGAAGATCCGGACGATCCTCCGACCGACGCGGAGCGGGTCCTGGTCTTCGACCTCTGGGGCGAGTCGATGCCGATGGACGGCTCCGAGCCCACGGCGGCCCCGGCGGGCCACCACCACGCCCACTCGATGTCCGAGGACTGGTTGGTCAACGCCCAGCGCCGCCCTGTCTTCTCCCACGCTCCCGGCACCACAGTGCGGGCGCGGCTGCTCAACGCCTCGAACGTCGGCTACCTGGAGCTGAGCTGGCCCGGGCAGGTGGTCCTGGGCCACGACCAGGGGCTCCTGCCGAGCCCCGAGCAGCCCGAGTCCCTGCTCCTCGCCCCCGGCGACCGCGCCGAGGTGCTGTGGACCCTGGGCGAGGCCGGGTTCGTGGCCGAGGCTGCCCCATGGACTCTGCACGGGGGCTCGCTGCCGGACTCCGATCCCTTCTCGGCCCCGATCGAGGTCTTCGAGGTGGTGGTGGAGGGGCAGGCCACTTACGACCCCGAGAACGCCCCGACGCCCGCAGAGCCGGACCTCGAGCCGTGGACCGGGGCCCCCCATCCCCCCACCGCCGATCCCGGCTGGACCGACATCGTCTACGTCTTCAGCGGCTCCCCCGAGGGCGGCGAGTGGCTGATCAACGGCGAGCTCTTCCCGGATATCACCATCGAGTCCCTACCCCTGGGTAGCGAGGCCATCGTCGAGGTCCGCAACCTCTCCCCCTCCGAGCATCCCTTCCACCTGCACGGGCACAGCTTCGAGCTGCTCTCCGTCGACGGGGAGCCCCCGGCCCAGCGCACCCTCGAGGATACCCTCAACGTCCCCATCTACAGCATCGCCCGCCTCCTCCTCCACGCCGACAACCCTGGCGACTGGATGGCCCACTGCCACATCCTGCCCCACGCGAGCGGGGGGATGATGACGGTGCTGCGGGTCGAGGAGTAGAGGACCGGCACCCTCCGGTCTCGACTCAGATCTCAGCCCACTCCCCGAAGGGATCCCGCACTCGGACCCCGGCCGCCTCGAGCCCGTCGTGCAGGTCCTCGGTCAGCAGGGTGGTGCACCCCGAGTCCACCGCAGCCTGAAGGATGAGGGCATCCCAGTGGGAGAGCTGCCGCTCCCGGGAGAGCGCGAGAGCCCGCAGCACCAGCTTCGTATCCGTCGTGACGACGTGCCATCGCGCGAGCCGCTGCACCTCGCGCTCGCCCTCCTCACGCGAGAGTGCTGGTTGGAGCTTGCGCGTCACGACGGCGTAGAACTCAACGAGGACCTGGGTGCTGATGACGAGGGCACCCTGTCGGCTGCACTCATCGAGGCGCTCCAGGGCCATCTCTCGCTTGTCGGGCTCCGACCCATCGAGCGCGTAGACGAGGACGTTGGTGTCGACGAACGTCCTGTCGCCCGAGCCCCGGCGGACGCTGCTAGCGCCGGACACGGTCATCGTAGAGCTCCTTGCGCGTCCAGGTGCGCCCGATGGCCTCTGTCCCCGCCTGGTGCTTCCGAGCCGCGCCGAGGAACTCCAGCACCGCACGGCGGTTCTCCTCGTGCCCAGCGAAGGCCTCCAAGTAGTGCCGCAGGAGCTGGTTCACGCTGGTGCCTTGCTCGAGCGCTCGAATGCGGGCCCGTCGCAAGACCTCGTCGTCGACCGTGATGGTGAGGTTGGGCATCTCGTGCTCCACTGGATCCGTGCTACACGGATATCAGTCTAGGACGCGGCAGGCCGGCGAGCAAGACCAGGTCACCCGGGTCCCCAGCTCTTCCTGCCGATGCCGTGCCTGGCATGAGGGCTCTCTCGGCCCCGAGGAGCGGCGCCGGAAGCGCGGGTCAGGCCCCCTGACCGTGGTGCGAGGGAGCTTCAGCATCCTTGCCCCGAGGCCCTGCCGGCGCGCGAGGAGGAGGCTTGAGCGAGCGCGTGGTGATCGACACCTCGGTGCTCATCGATCACCTCAGAGGGCGACCGGAGACCGTGGACCTCCTCGTCGAGCTGGTGAGCCGCGGCGTGGAGACCTGGAGCGTCACACCGGTGAGGACCGAGCTCCTCGCCGGAATGCTCCCGCGCGAGGAGGAGCCGACCCTCCGCCTCCTCGATCGACTCCGCTGGCAAGACGTGACGCTCGAGGTCGCGGATGCGGCCGGCCGACTCGCCAACCGATACCCGAGGAGCCATCCGGGGATCGACACGGTCGATTACCTGATCGCCGCGGCGACCCAACACCTCGGAGCGCGGCTGCTCACACAGAACGTGAAGCACTTCCCCATGCTCGCGGGCCTCGAGCGGGCCTACGAGCTCATAGCCTCCACTCGGTCGTGACCCCCACCATCGGCCCCCCGATGTTCACGGACTCGACGCAGGGGACCTCGGTCTCCTGGTCCTCCTCCCAGTCGTAGACCTGGCAAGTGCCATCCTTCTCGCCCCAGAGGGCCGCGCCGCCGAGGACCGGGGTGACGAAGATGGAGCCACGGTCGCCTTGGCCCTTCACGAGGACCCGGAGGCCGAGTTCGCCGAAGCTGAAGCCGGCGGTGCCGGCGCCGCCGCGGCCGACGAGCCAGGCCTTGCCAGAGACCGGGAGCTGCAGGCTCGCGACCGTGCCGCCGTACTCGAACTGGCTCTTGTGCAGGATGAAGCTGTTGTGGACCTGGATGTGGAAGCCGTCGAGGGCTCCGAGGCGGGCGAGCTGGGTGATGGACAGCCCGGTGTCCACCCGATGGAACTCCGGCTCGATGGCCTTGGCCTCGGAGAGCTGCACGCTGTCCTCCCCCAGGCCGCTGTTGACCGCGGAGCCGCCGAGGCCGAGCCCTACCTCGAAGAGGTCCGTATCCCAGGTGGCGACGAGGTCGGCGGCCAGGGAGACCGTATTGCCCTCATCGCTCAAGCCGACCCCGAGGGGCTCGACCAGCAGGCGGAGCGCCGCGGGACCCGAGAAGCGGTAGACCACCTGCAGGTCGCTCAGGGTGCCGAAGCCGAAGGTGCCGAGGCCCAGGAAGGGGCGCAGGGAGACGGAGGCCTCCCAGACCTCCCCGAGCCGCGGCGGGGCGAAGCGGCTGGCCGTCAGCGGGCGCTCCGAGCGACGGGCCTTCACCCCCTCGGGCACCCTCTCGTTGAGACCGAGGCGCACCTCGGACCGATCCTCGGAGACCGCCGTGACGAGCCCGACAGCGACGAGCCGCTCACGAACGCTGGTCCGCCCACCGCCGAGGTCCACGGGCTCGGGCACGAAGACCTCCACGTGGTCGTGGCGGGCGAGCCCGTCGACCTCCCCGAGCCCGACGACGAGGCGGCTCGGCGTCCGGGAGAGCACCTCGGCCACGCTATCGGTCGGGGCGACGGGCACAGCCACCGTGCCTGGCTCACCCGGGACGACGCCACCGAGCTCTTCGATAGGGACGAGCACCGGCCCATCGGGGCCACAGCCCACGATGACGGTGCCCGGTGGCGGCGCGGCCTTCGCGGAGATCGCCAAGAAGCCGAGGAGGGCCAGCAGCACAGCGATGAGGCTGGCGGCGAGGAGCGCGCTGACGAGCATCCCGGCGTGGGAGGTCGAGGGAGGGGATCGCATCGCTTCCTCCTCGGTCCCTGGGGGATTGGGACCCTCGGGGTGTGCGAGGTCGCACGATCGACGCAGCCCATGCCGCGTGAGCGCGGCCCGCGCCCTCCGAACAACCAAGATCCGTGCCAGCAAGGGCCGGCGCCCGAACCTCCCCCGCGACCTCGCTCCGGCCAGCCGGACGCGGCTTGCGACTCGCCGCTGGCGCGTGGGAGGGTTGGCGCACCGGATACGGAGGGGGGATGCCGACCAGCTCACCGGAAGGAAAGGGGTGGACGCTCCAGGTGCTGGGCGCGCTCGCCGGCCGGGTCCCGCTCCGCAGGGTCGTGGACGTGGGGGCGGGGAGCGGCACCTACCACGTGCTGCTCTCGGACGTACTGCGCGAGGCTCGCTGGCTCGGCGTCGAGGTCTGGGGCCCCTACGTGCGCCGCTTCCGCTTGGAGGAGCGCTACGACGAGGTGGTGGTCGCAGACGCGCGCTACCTGGCGTGGGACCGCCTCGGCGCGGCGGACCTGGCGCTCTTCGGGGACATCGTCGAGCACATGAGCCGCGCCGAGGGGGTGGAGCTCCTCGGTCGGGCCTTGGGCCACGCACGCTTCGTGCTGGTCTCTCTGCCGGTGGTGCCCATGCCCCAGGAGGCGGTGCACGACAACCCCTTCGAGCGCCACGTGGAGGAGGAGTGGACCCACGGCGAGGCCCTGGCGCAGCTCCCCTGCGTCGCTACGTTCGCGCGGGATGGAGACATCGGCGTCTACCTCCTGGCGGCCGACGAAGGGGATCGAGAGCTCGCTGCGACGCTGGACGGGGGGGGCGCCCCCGCTGCGGCCTCGCCATCGCCGACACCCCACGACCGGATGGCCGCGCTCCTCACGGCCGCGAAGGCCGCCGATTGGCTTGGCGTGGAGGGTCTGGCCAGGGGACTCTTGGAGGAGCGCAGCGACCAGGCCATCATCAAGCTCTTCGTGCAGAGCCTCCTCGGCCAGGGGCGGTGGGCGGATGCGGTCGGGGAGCTCGAGCGCCGCATCGAGGCGGACCCTGCCGAGCCGGCGCTCTACGAGGCCCTCGCGGGCTGCCACGTACGCAAGGGCGACGGGGCTGCGGCCCTCCTGGCGCTCGTCGATGGGGCCGCACGCTCCACCGACGCCGAGCGCATGCGCGAGCTGGCTCAAGGGCTCGTCTACTCCAGCTCGTGATCCACCAGGATCGAGGGGTCGGGGCGCAGCTCGCAGGCGTACGGGCCTTCCGCGGCGCGGGCCTGGAGGGAGCGCCGGAAGGTGGCTCGCCGGCCATCGCAGTCGAGGTCGCCGTAGGCCGAGATCACAAGC
>CAZEHU010000029.1:10914-11901 GCA_964511605.1 uncultured Myxococcales bacterium | reverse complement strand
GTCCTGAGCCGCCCACGGCCGCTGCAGGCCCCCCTCACCCTCCTAGAGCGGCACCGCCTCGACCCGTGCATCTAGCGCCCAGCCTGTGCTGAGCTCGAAGAGGAGGAGCCCCTGTCGGCCGCCGGGCGCCGGGTGGAGGCTCGGATCGATAGCGACGTAGGGCGCCTCGAGGTCGCCCGAGGCGAGCACGGCCCCCTCCCCGAGGAGGGTCCACGTCAGGGTGGCCCCCACCTCGATCGAGAGCTCCACCACTCCGGTCTCGAGCACGAACCACCAGCGCCCCTCCTCGAGGGGCATGCGCTCCGCGACCTCGTGCACGTAGCCCTGGGAGGTGGCCCAGGCCCGGGGATCGGTGCCTGCGCTCTTGGCGTTCGCGCGCATGACGCCCGCCTTGATGCGCCGATGGACCACCAGGGTTCGGGTGGTCGGTGGTGTGCGCGGCTTGCGCGCAGGCTCGGAGGTCACCCTGCGCCACAGGGCCTTGTCGCCGGCCGGGGACCAGCCCAGCACCTCGATGCGGGTGCCCCAGCGCGGCCGCTCGAGCTCGGCGGGGGCGGTGGTGTCCAGCACGGGTCGGGGAGGCGGAGCCGATGCCGCTGCGCTCAGGCTCAGCCCCAGGGCAAGGGCTGCGCGGATCACGACTTCAGCTTCTTGAGCACCCAGCCGGTCAGCAGCAGGGCGCCGCCGCCGATCACGGCCACCTTGATCATCCACATGGCCGCGGAGAGCACGAGGCTGAGGCCCCAGGCGACGCCGGCGAAGACCACGACGCCCACGGCGACCTTGGCGACCGTCAGCTCACCACCCTTGCTTTCATCGCTCATGGGTCGACCTCCTGCGGTCGGGATCTCGCGCGCCCCGGTCGAGCGCGTGTGAGGCCGAGGCTACTCGAAGCCCCCGCGAGGAAAGAATTTTTTGACGGTCCGGGTTGGCGCTGACACCCTCCGGCCGCGTCACGCGGCCCGGGGAGGGTCTCGCGACGCGGAG